>DAINQZ010000015.1:0-19920 GCA_036742235.1 Candidatus Nanopelagicaceae bacterium
GTCCACCAGAACGTAGTGATGTGGCGCTAGCAGTGAGTCCACCAGAACGTAGTGAAAAAATTACGCGACGAAATCCGAGAGTTGAATCTTCGTCATCGCCCGCAACGCTGCCCAATTCTTCTGAGCTTTCTCAGGATCTGAATTGCCTAGGTAATCGCGCATTTGAAGTGGAGTGATCTGCCAACTGACGCCCCACTTATCGGTGCACCACCCACACTGCCCTTCCTTGCCAGCCTTCGTGATCGCCGCCCAAAGACGATCTGTCTCTTCTTGGCCATCACACTGAATCGAGAGCGAGATCGCGGTATTAAATTCTGGGCCACCTTCAATGCACATGCCAATGAACTCGTGGCCATAAATGGAGAAATCAGCAGTGAAGAGCGGTGCGCCCTCACCCATGCGATTCTCTTCGCGCACAACGACATCTTTGAAGGTCTCCTTGTAGAAGGTGAGCGCCTCTTCCAAGTCACTCTGGAACCAGAGGAATGTTTTTAGGCTTGCCTGCTGTGTCATATGAGGAGCATAGGTTGATCAAGCAGTACTTGTCGCGGCTCCTGCGAGGAATTTGCAGGAGGCGTGTCGGACGAGATTCTATTTAGTTGAATTTTCAACCAAATTCATCTACTGTACATGTACACGCTCTAGAGTCACTGAACAAGTTACTCACCGATCAAACAAAGGAAACACGATGTCAGTTCTTTCAACAATTCCAGCAGGTTCATTCACTATTGATCCATCACACAGCCGCATTGGTTTCAGCGCACGTCACGCAATGGTCACCAAGGTTCGTGGCTCATTTAACGAGTACACAGGTTCAGCATCCGTTGCCGATGGCGCAGCTTCAGTCAACGTCGAGATCAACGTAGCTTCTGTCGATACTCGTAGCGCAGATCGCGATGGACACCTCCAGTCCCCTGACTTCTTCGATGCAGCTGCCTTCCCAAAGATCACCTTTGCATCAACAGCAATCAAAGATGGCGGTTCAGATTCAATCGTCGTAGACGGAAACCTCACAATCAAGGATGTTACTAAGCCAATCAGCATCACCTTTGAGTACACGGGCACGGCAACAGATCCATTCGGAAATGTTCGCTTCGGTCTTGAAGGTGGAGCCGAGATCAACCGTAAGGATTTCGGTCTCGTCTGGAATGCTGCACTTGAGACTGGTGGAATCTTGGTCTCTGAGAACATCAAGCTCGAATTCGAAATCTCAGCAATCGCAAATAAGTAAGGTTCTTAACGAGAGAGCCCCGGGGATCTCCTCGGGGCTTTTTGCTTTCCGAATCTTTTAGGCGAGTGAAATACAAGAAACTCCGACAACGGCGAGCACCACTCCAAGGTATTGCTCGCGCTTCAACCTCTCGTTCAAGAACTTAAAAGCAAGAATTGTGGTCACGATCGGGAAGACTGATCCCAAGACCATAGCGATAGAAACAAGGCCTTTGGTGGTTGCGACTCCCAGGGTGTAATTGGCCAAGAAATCAGCGGCCCCGATTGCGGCGAGAGTGGGTAGATCTCGGAGTGCGAAACCACCGACTCCTCGAACCTTGATCGCAATACCAATTGCCACCAACACGGTCGTGCAACGCATGGTTGTCATAGTAAGTAGTGAATCAACCTTCGCGCCGCGTGCCATGAAGATGAGAGCGAGACCAAACATCACTGCAGTTAACCCACCTAAGAGCAATGGTTTAGCGCTCACGCCATTCCTCATCTCTGGACCCGATGCCAGGAAGCAACCAAGTAGTGCGATCACCATGCCAATGAGTTGAAGAGTCTTCGGCCGCTCCCCCTGAATAAATCCATATGCAACCGGGATGATTGCGCTCAGCGAAGTAATCGGAGCAATAACACCCATCTTTCCAGTGGCGAGCCCTGCGTAATAACTGACTAATCCAACGAATCCCGCGGCTCCGGCACAGATGCCAGACACGACATAGCCACTGCTAGAGAGATTGGGAGTTTTCCAATCAGAGGTAATGATTAACGCGCTCACACCGATGAGAAGGCCAATCGCCTGAGAAGCTCCAGTAACTGCCAAAGCAGCGAAGCGCTTTGCAAGCGCTCCTCCGAGAAAGTCAGCGGTGCCCCATAAGAGACTTGAAAGTAGGGCGAGTCCAGCCATCATGTCGAAAGTATGTCAGCAGTTATGAGTACTTTATGGAGGTGAACGATATGACTCTCGCACAGACGACCTTTGTCATCGTTGATCTCGAAACTACCGGCGGCTCGCCAAAGAATGGTTGCTCGATCACTGAGATCGGAGCTGTAAAAGTTCAAGGTGGTCAATTACTGGGCGAATTCAAATCTTTCGTCAACCCATTGAGCCCAATCCCTGGCTACATTACCGACCTCACCGGCATCACAAACGAGATGGTGGCGACTGCCCCGATCATTGATGAAGCCTTGCCCGAATTCCTTGCCTTCTGCGGATCTTCAAATGAGACAGTCTTAGTCGCTCACAATGCGCCTTTCGATCTGGGATTCTTGAAGGCAGCTGCAGAAGAGATAGAAATCCCTTGGCCTGAATTCAGAGTTCTGGATACCGCCAGGCTTGCTCGCATTGTCTTAGGACGTGATGAAGTTCCTAATTGCAAACTTGGAACACTCGCACAATTCTTCAACACAGAAGTAAAACCGACCCACCGTGCATTAGACGATGCCCGAACCACGACTGAAATCCTCTACCACCTCTTCGAACGATTCGGCTCGCTCGGAATCACAACGACGAGTGCTCTCATCAAGAAGAGTTCAAAACGCATAAGTCGCCCTCGATATCAAGAGTCACAAGTGCACTGGCAAGTCAGAGAAGAGTTCGCGCAATATCAAAGATGGGAAGGCGAGATCGCCGAGTAGCTCGAAAGATTATTTATCGCGCTTTGCCACTAGGTCTTGAGTCATTGCAGCCCACTCATCCAAAAGGGTCGCTGCCCTTCCAGAATCAACCGCCTGCGAGGCAAGCACTAATCCGTTTGCAAACTGCTGCTCAATACTGAGCGAGAAGTCACCTTTAAAAGCGGCGATACCGGCTGCAGCGTTGAGTAGAACCGCGTCACGTGCTGCTCCGCGTTCGCCAGCAAAGATTCGGCGGGTTACTTCGGCGTTGTAAGAGGCTTCTCCGCCAACTAGTTCAGAGATCGGCGACGAATCAATATTGAGATTGCGAGGATCAAACTTCTCTTGCCGGATCTTTCCGTCGTGAATTTGATAGATCGTCGTAGTGGTTTCAAGGGAAATTTCATCAAGGCCATCATCGCCACGGAAGACAAACCCTTCACACCCTCTATCAATCAGAACCTTCGCCATCACCGGCATCATCTTGGCGTTAGCTACACCTAACGCGATCGCCTTCGGCTGTGCTGGATTAGCAAGTGGACCAATGAGATTGAAGACCGTTGGGACCGTGATTCCCTTTCGAGCCGGTGCCGCAAAACGCAGAGAGGAGTGGAACTTCTGGGCAAAGCAGAAACCGATACCCAACTTGTACACAGTTTGCTCAACCTCTTCACCTGTGAGATCAATATTCACGCCGAGAGCTTGCAATACGTCAGCAGCACCCGATTTCGATGTTGCTGCTCGTGAACCATGCTTCACGGTTCGCGCCCCTGCCGCCGTCGTAATGATTGCTGCAGTTGTTGAAATGTTGATCGTATGCGCGCCATCGCCACCGGTACCTACGATATCGACCGCTCGATCCGTTATCGAGATCGGTAATGAGAAAGCAGAGAGTTCCTTGACGGCCGCTTCAACTTCAACAGCGGATTCGCCCTTGTAATGCATTGCGATCAAGAACTCACGAAGTTCTTCCTGAGGTGCACTATCCGTGAGCAACTGATGCATCGCCCACTTCATTTGGTGAGGTGCTAGATCACTCTTCGATTGAAGTTGGGCAACTAGACCAGTCCATGAAATATCGCTCATCTAATTACGCTGTGATCGCAAGGCGCTGGCGCAGGAGATCGGCGACCTTGCTAGCAATCGTGAATGGATCAATCGGATGGCTGACCGTGGCATCTGCCTTTGACCAGGAGGCGAGCCAAGCATCTTGGGCTCGACCGGTGATGAGGAGAGTCGGAGGGCAGTTGTAGATCTCATCCTTGAGCTGCCTTGCGATACCCATCCCACCTTCAGGGGTGGACTCGCCATCGAGGATGAAGAGGTCGATGGCGCGCTTCTCGTCCACGAAGAGACGGAGGGCAGCGCCAGTCGCAAATTCGACCACGGTGTGGCTTGGCAGGTCATTCAAGAGCTTGCTTCCAAGTGAAGTGGCGATCGTCGCCCGGACACTCTGGTTATCTGAGTAGATAGCGATGACGGGACTTCTCATGGTGAAAGTCTAGCCAGCGAATCCATCTTTTGAGCGTGGTAAGCCTCACATCGATCTGGACCCGTGGCGCGCTCTCCTGGTCGGCATTTCACCTCAAATCAGGAATAATCAGCCTGTGAGCACAACAGCGCCCCATAAAGCCCCAACCCGCCCGAACCTTGTGGCCGTTGGAACCATCGTCTGGCTATCAAGTGAGTTGATGTTCTTCGCTGCACTCTTCGCGATGTATTTCACCACTCGAGCAGTTCAAGGTCCAAAAGTTTGGCTCGAATCCACTGGCATGCTGAACGTGAAGTTCGCAGCTATCAATACAACTGTTCTTGTCCTCTCATCCGTGACCTGCCAATTCGGTGTCTTCGCCGCAGAACGTTTCCAGGCCAAGCGCACCGGTTCACTCTGGCGCTTCTCGAAATGGGGAATGCGTGAGTGGTTCGCTCTTACCTTCTTGATGGGAGCGTTCTTCATCGGCGGCCAGGTCTACGAGTATGCAAACTTAGTTCGTGATGGACTCTCATTCTCTTCCCGTGCATACGGTTCAGTCTTTTATTTGACTACTGGGTTCCACGGACTGCACGTAACAGGTGGGTTAATAGCATTCCTTGTCGTGATGATTCGTGTCTTTAAAGCTCAAAAATTCGGACATAATCAAGCAACAACAGCAATTGTGGTCTCGTATTACTGGCACTTCGTTGACATTGTGTGGATCGCGCTCTTCTCGGCGATCTACCTCATTAAGTAGAGAGCAGAAGTAGTTAATGCGTCTAAATAAGTTCCGTCGCAATCGCTTTGCCGGACCCGTTCTCGTCGTGGCGGCACTCCTTACCGTCGGCTCAGCCTTCTCTATCGCTTCTGCACTACCAAGTGCACAGAAGAGTGAAGTAAGTGCGCAATCAACTCTCGTCGATGAAGGTAAGCAGATCTTCCTCAAGGGTTGTTCTTCATGCCACGGTCTCAATGCCGAAGGTGGTGCGATCGCACCTAGCCTGATTGGCGTTGGAGCAGCAGCGGTTGATTTCCAAGTAGGAACTGGCCGTATGCCGATGGCAGATATGAGCCAGCAGGCAATGCGAAAGAAGCCGGTTTACAACGCTGAAGAGACAGCGGCTCTTGCTGCCTATGTCGCCTCTCTAGCACCTGGACCAGCAGCGATCGACCCTGCCTCGCTCACTTGGGAACGCGATGGAAACGTTGCTCAAGGCGGTCAGCTCTTCCGTACCAATTGCGCAATGTGTCATAACTTTGCCGCCCAAGGCGGCGCGCTCACTAATGGTAAGTACGCACCATCTCTGATGGGTGTTGCTCCTCAACATATCTATGAAGCGATGATCACTGGGCCGCAATCGATGCCTAAGTTCTCAGATAAGACGATTACCCCTGCAGAAAAGCTTTCGATCATCGCCTGGATCAAGTCTTCTCAGTCAGAACCCGCGATCGGTGGAGCATCACTTGGTCGAGTTGGTCCAGTAACCGAGGGTCTGCTGGTATGGACTTTTGGTCTTGGTCTCTTAATCGCAGTAGCCGTCTGGCTTGCAACGAAGGCGAGATAACAAAGAATGAGTAATGAACTAGCTGGCGTCGAACGTTTCGAAGATCCTGGTCTTCCAGAACACAAACATCGCAAGGCAGATCATGATGCAATCGCCGCGAACAAAGCAGAACGCCAAGTAGCAATCCTCTTCTTGCTTTCAGCAGTTGGCACGGTTGGCACTATCGCCTCTTATATCTTCATCGATACGAAGAAATTTATCTATCTACCAATTTTGGGTAATACAAATGCCGCCCAACTCGCACTTGGTACCGGACTTGCTGCCTCCCTCTTCTTCATTGGTATTGCAGCTGTTCACTGGGCTAAGACTTTGATGCCTGATGAAGAAGTAATCGCAGAACGACATGAGTTCCGATCATCGGATGCAGATCGTTCAGAGTTCGTTAAGACCGTAAAAGAGCGCTCTGGCGCAGCGGGTCTTGGTCGTCGTTCATTGATCAAACGATCTATGGGTGTGGCGCTCGGGCTCATCGGCCTCTCCCCTCTCGTACTTCTCCGTGACCTTGGCCCGCTTCCAAAGAACCAACTTTCCACAACTGATTGGTCTTCTGGTGTTCGATTAATGACTGACCCAGGCGGGCGTCCTATTATGCCCGGCGACCTAGAAGTCGGTTCCGTTGCACAGGTTCTCCCTGAATTACCCGCAGGCACCGAGCGAACACTCGAAAATATCGGAAAAGATGCCGTACTTCTCATCAGAATCCGTCCTGAAGAGTTCAATCTCAACGCTGAACGCCTTTCATGGACCTACAACGGAATTATTGCCTTCTCTAAGATCTGTTCTCACATGGGTTGCGCGGTTGCTCTTTACGAACAACAGACGAAGCATCTGCTCTGCCCTTGCCATCAATCCACATTCGATGTCACTCGCGCGGCAAAGGTTATCTTTGGTCCAGCGGCTCGACCTCTTCCACAATTGGCGATCACAGTTGACGCTGATGGATATCTCGTTGCAAAGCAAGGATTCACCGAACCCGTCGGACCTAGTTTCTGGGAGCGTAACTCAGCATGAAGAAGAGTGAACAAATCGCAGGTAACGTCGCTGGCTACATCGACGATCGCACTGGAGCCGCAGGATGGGCGAAGAAGAATCTAACAAAGGTCTTCCCCGACCACTGGTCCTTCATGCTCGGTGAGATTGCGCTCTACTCATTCATCATTCTTCTCCTCTCTGGAACCTTTCTGACTTTCTGGTTTGATCCTTCACAACAAGAGGTTGTTTACAACGGTGCATATGCACCACTTTCTCACGTAAGCATGTCCGCCTCATATGCATCAACTCTTCACATCTCCTTCGATGTTCGTGGCGGATTATTGATGCGCCAGATTCACCACTGGGCCGCTCTCATCTTCATGGCGGCGATCGTTGTTCACCTTCTACGTGTCTTCTTCACCGGTGCATTCCGAAAGCCTCGTGAAGCTAACTGGTTGATCGGTATCGGCCTACTGACCCTCGGCATTGTCGAAGGGTTCTTGGGCTACTCACTGCCTGATGATCTTCTCTCTGGTACTGGAATCCGTATCGCTGAAGCGATCATCCAAGCAATCCCGGTCGTTGGTTCATACCTCTCTTTCTTTGCCTTCGGTGGCGCCTTTCCTGGTCACGCTTTCATCCCGCGCATATATATCGTTCACGTACTCTTACTGCCAGGTATCTTCCTTGCACTCATCACTGTGCACTTGATGCTGGTCTGGTATCAGAAGCACACCCAATATCCTGGTCCTGGTCGTAAAGAGACGAACGTTGTTGGTTACCCACTTATGCCTGTCTATATGGCTAAGGCTGGCGGATTCTTCTTCATCGTCTTTGGTGTTACAGCATTCCTTGGAGCGGTCGCTTCCATTAACCCAATCTGGCTCTATGGTCCATACACACCAGGTCAGATCTCTGCGGGATCACAACCGGACTGGTATATGGGTTGGCTCGACGGCTTGGTACGTATGGCTCCCCCTCTTGAGACGCATGCATTCGGCCACACGATTTCGTGGAATATCTTGATTCCTGGTCTGATTATTCCTGGCATTCTCTTTACCGGAATGGCGCTCTATCCATTTATTGAATCGTGGATTTCAGGCGATAAGCAAGAGCATCATCTTCTAGATCGTCCTCGCAATGTTCCTAACCGAACAGCGCTTGGTGCAATGTCGCTTAGCTTTATGCTCATTGCGTTGGCGAATGGTGGAAATGACATCATTGCGACCCACTTCCATCTCACGATCAACGGCATCATGTGGTTCACAAGAATTGGACTCTTCGTCGTTCCACCGATCGTCTTCATCATTACTAAGCGCATCTGTCTCTCACTTCAACGCGCTGATCGCGAGATCGTCCTACATGGCCGTGAAACTGGCCGCTTGGTGATGACCCCTGAAGGTGAATTCCTTGAAGTCCATGAGGAGCTCACTCCAGAACAGAAGTGGACACTGACCCAGCATGCTCAACCTGCACCATTGCAGTTAGCAACGGAAGATGCTCAAGGCACTCGTTCGAAGAGCGCTGGAATTAAGGGTAAGTTGCGTTCTCGTATGAGCGCGGCAAATGCGGAGCAAATCGCTGCTCCAACCGCCGCACAAGCTCGCGAACTCGAAGGTGGACACCACTAAGGCGTAAAGTTCTTCTCGCGTTTATTCCATTAGGCTCAGCCAATGTTGATTCGTAGCGCAGGTCCCGGCGACATCCAGACCGTTCTTGATTTAATTCGGGAGCTAGCTATTTATGAGAAGGAAGAGTTGCAAGCTAAGGCAACCCCTGAACAGATTGAACGCGCCCTCTTCTCGCCCAACCCAACCGCCTACTGTGAGTTGGTTGAGGTTGAAGACGGTTCTATCGCTGGCTTTGCGCTCTGGTTCAACAACTATTCAACCTGGACCGGCAATCCTGGCCTCTATCTCGAAGATCTCTTTGTGAAGCCTGAGTACCGAGCGCTAGGTTATGGAAAAGCTCTCCTCATTCATCTCGCCAAGAAGTGCGTGACCAATGGTTGGGATCGCTTCCAATGGTGGGTTCTGGATTGGAATGAACCTTCGATAGCCTTTTACAAATCCCTTGGTGCCGTCGCTATGGATGAATGGACGGTCTATCGCGTCAGCGGTGAAGCCCTCAAGGCACTTGCCGCCAGCTCCAAGTAGAACCAGATCAGCAATTGCCGCTGAGAATTAATGCGAAGCAGCTGAAGGCTTCTCGTATTCGAGCGTAAAGCCGATTACCGAGAATAGAAGAGCGCCGACTGCGATCAAAGTAAGCCACCAACCTAAGAGCAGCCCAAGACCTGCTGCACAGGCCGAGAGGGCTACCGGCAGCGGCCACCATGAATGTGGTGAGTAAAAACCAAGTTCGCCAGCGCCATCAGCGATCTCTGCCCCGAGATTATCTTGCGGAAGAACGCCCATACGGTTGCTGTTAAACCAGACGTAGAACCCTACGATTCCAGCCAGGCCTGAGCTCAGTGAGATGCAGGTAATTCCTACCGCTTCTCCACCAACCACGTAGTAGATGACGCCCATAACGGCATAGAAGAGTGAGAGCCCGACGAAGAGGCGATAACTAGCTTTCATTAGTGATCTCCCTCCAGATTTGCGGCTTCAGGGTGATGCAGATCAAAAGCTGGACGCTCTGATCGAATGCGAGGCATCGATGTGAAGTTGTGGCGTGGTGGCGGGCACGAAGTAGCCCACTCGAGTGAAGCGCCATAACCCCAAGGATCATCAACGGTGACCTTTGGTGAGTTGCGAGTGATCCAGACATTGATAAAGAACGGGATCATCGACATTGCGAGCAAGAAGGCACCCACTGTTGAGACCTCATTCATGAAGGTGAAGCCATCAGTTGAGAGGTAATCAGCGTAGCGACGAGGCATGCCCTTAATTCCGAGCCAGTGTTGGATTAGGAAGGTGAGGTGGAAGCCGAAGAAGAGCGTCCAGAAATGAATCTTTCCAAGGCGCTCATTGAGCATCTTGCCAGTCATCTTTGGCCACCAGAAGTAGAAACCGCCGAACATTGCAAAGACCACAGTTCCGAAGAGCACGTAATGGAAGTGTGCAACAACAAAGTATGACGCTGATACCGCGAAGTCCATTGGCGGGCTAGCCAAGATGATTCCAGTAAGTCCACCGAATAAGAAGGTGACTAGGAATCCAAGGATGAAGAGCATTGGCGTTTCGAAGGAGAGCGAGCCCTTCCACATAGTTCCAATCCAGTTGAAGAACTTCACACCTGTTGGAACGCCGATCAAGAAGGTCATGAACGAGAAGAACGGCAGCAGCACCTGGCCGCTAGCAAACATATGGTGAGCCCAAACAGAGACCGAAAGCGCAGAGATTCCGATGGTTGCCGCAACAAGTCCTTTGTAACCAAAGACCGGCTTACGACTAAAGACCGGCAAGATCTCGGTTGCAATTCCAAAGAATGGAAGCGCGAGGATATACACCTCTGGATGGCCAAAGAACCAGAAGAGATGTTGCCAAAGCATTGCACCACCATTGGCCGGGTCGAAGATATGTGATCCAAAGAGTCGATCCGCTTCGAGCGCGAGGAATGCAGCTGCTAGTGGTGGGAAAGCGAGTAGTACAAGAATCGAAGTAAGCAGAACGTTCCACGAGAAGATCGACATACGGAACATCGTCATTCCGGGAGCGCGCATAGTGAAGATCGTTGTAATGAAATTAACGCCACCAAGGATGGTTCCAAGACCACCAATAGCTAGACCGATCACCCAAAGATCGCCACCTATACCAGGCGAATATTGAGAATTAGAGAGTGGTGCATATGCAGTCCATCCGAAGGATGCCGCTCCTCCTGGAGATAAGAATCCACCAAATGCCATCAACCCGCCAAAGAGGTAGAGCCAATACGAGAGCATATTCAGACGTGGGAAGGCGACGTCGGCCGCACCGATCTGAAGCGGCATAATGACATTCGCAAAGCCAACGAAGAGTGGCGTAGCAAACATCAGCAACATAATGGTTCCATGCATCGTGAAGATCTGGTTGTACTGCTCGGTACTTAAGAACTGCATTCCCGGACGAGCCAATTCAGCGCGGAGCAGGAGCGCGAGTACACCGGCCACAAGGAACCAGGAGAAAGAGGTGATCAGGTAGAGATATCCGATCGTCTTGTGGTCTGTAGAGGTAACCCACTTAACGAAGAGCCGGCCCTTAGATTCTTTCGCCGGTTTGACTGAAGAGATCTCTTCGCGAGTAATCGTGCGTTCTGCATACGTTGTCATCGTTACGCCGCTTTCAGTGTTGAGAGGTAAGCCTGGTATTGCTCTGGTGTTACAACTTTGACCTTAAAAAGCATTTGTGAGTGATTGCGGCCGCAGAGGATATTGCAACGGCCCGGGAAGGTCCCGAGTTTCTCGGCTGCGAACTCAAGATGATTGATCACATGCGGCAAGGCTTGGATTTGAATCATGAACGCTGGAATCCAGAAGCCATGATCGACATCGTTTGAAGTGATTGTATAAAGAACTTTTTCACCGAGAGGAACAACAAGAGTTGGTGGTTGGGCTGGCGTTCCGGTCACAGTTTGTGCTGGGCCATTACCTGCATCGGCATAGGTGAACTGCCATGACCACTGAATCGCATTGACCGTGATGTTGTGAGGCGCGGTCGCGACTGTATCTACATGGGTAATCTTGGATTCATCGCGCGCGGTATATCCAAAGAGCACCAGCACGATGATAAAGGCGATCGAAGTGAGAGAAATTTCAACTTTGTTATTGTGCTTAAACTGACGTGGCAGTTCTTCGCTTTTGCGGCGATTGAAGATCACCGGATAAAAGAGAGCCAACGCTGTAAGTACACCCACCACACCAGCAGCAATCCAAGCTCCTTGCCACAACGGAATGGTCGTGTCATTGACGCTCGAGACTCCCTTGTCGAAGCCGAGGCCCGAAATATTCTTTGACTGACAGCCGGTTAGCAGAAGGGCCACTCCTGAGAGAGCGGCTAAAAGCCCGGCTTTTTTCGCTGAAGAAGAGCGCATTCGCATGGGTGGAAGTTTATCGGTGGAACTCGCACTTCGCGTCCGGCGGGGGTAGCGTTCGAAGTATGGGTTCAGTCACAGGAAATTTCACCAGTGAATCACCCTTGCACCCTGCCGCGAGGGCGGTATTCCTGGACGCAATCGATAAGGGCTGGGCGGACCCAGCAAAGCTCCATAACTCCTCCAGGGAACTCGACCACCTTCTTAATGAGTCTAAAGCGCTCTTTGCAGATCGATTGGGGGTCGAACCAGCCGCGCTCTCGTTCCTCGGGGAAGCCTCCTTGGGACACTTTCTTGCCATTTCAGGACTGAACCGCGCCCTACCGGCTCCCCGGCTCTTCTTCCCATCCACTTCACGTCAGGAGGTTCTTGAAGTTGTGGGATCCCATACTGGCGCATCTGCGCTCGGTGTTGATCTTGATGGCGCTTTCTCAATACCCGATGGTTCGAAGGAGGATCTTCTCGTCCTACAAACAGTGAACGGTGAGACTGGGGCAATCTCCCCCGACCCTTCCGAATTCATTGGTCGAATCTTTGTCGATGCCACTGCCTCCCCGCTTCAACCTCCTCCGCAGAATTGGAGCGTCGCATTATGGGACTCAAGGTCATGGAACGGTCCGGCCGGCCTTGGCATCCTTGCAATTCGTGATGTAGGTGGATGGGTGAACCCACTACCCCATCTAGATCATCGGGTAGTTCCAGGAGGTTTCAATCCTGCACTCGCCATCGCAAGCGCAGTTGCCCTCGATGCCTTCGTAAAAGATTTCGTAGCAAATGAAGTAGCAACACGTCGATTCAACGAGATGATTCGGCGCTTTATCACAGATGAAATTGGTGAAGTAGACATCGCATCACCCGATACTGCGCGAGCGGAATTCCTCTCATTCTCATTCCTTTACGTAGATGCCCTACAACTCGTCGACATGATGAATCGTCGCGGCTTTGCCATTGACTCTGGTTCTGCATGCACCAGTGCTGCTCTTGAGCCAAGCCATGTTCTTGCTGCAATGGGTCGCCTCACGCATGGCAATGTACGAATTCGACTTCACTCAAGTATCGCCGAATCAGAAATACATGCTCTTCTTAAAGCACTTAAAGAGTGCGTCGAAGAGTTGCGGCATTAGAGATGACTCACGTGAATGCGCTTGGGAGACGATGTCCGCTGCCCATCATCATGATTGCCAAAGCCGTTAGTTCATGTCCGAGCGGAGAAGTTCTCACTCTTTCCAGTGATGACCCAGCTACCTGGCCTGATCTTCAAGCTTGGGGCCGCCTAACTGGCAAGGTGGTTAAGCAGCTAGCAGAGAGTCACTTCGAAATAATTGCTTAAAAGCGATCTCTTTAACCGATCAAGATCGGTTGAATCTTTGTTGCTACTTCAGCAGCAGGCTGCGCACCATAACTCTCGGCAAAGCGCGTCATAAACTCGCCCTCATTAAAGCGATACTCCTGCGGACCGACAGCTTCGAGGCAGAATGTTGCCATCATCGAACCAATCTGCGCGCATCGTTCGTGCGAAAATCCCCACGAGAGTCCCGATAAGAATCCAGATCTGAAGGCATCACCGATTCCAGTTGGATCAGTCTTGCTTCTCTCAACCGCACAACCAACCACGATGGTCTCTTTGCCGTGCTCTTCAATCCGAACACCATTCTCGCCGAGAGTGATAACGCGAATCTTCACTTGATCAAATAACTCTTGATCGCTCCATCCAGTCTTCTGAAGTGTAAGCGCCAATTCATATTCATTCAGGAAGAGGTACTTCGCACCAGTGATGAGGTTCTTGATGTCCTCACCCTCGAGTCTGGCAAGTTGTTGCGATGGATCAGCTGCAATATCTATACCGAGTGATCGAGCGGTCTGCGAGTGACGGAGCATCGCTTCGGGATCATCGGGTGAGATCATCAAGAGATCTAATCCCCCGACCTTTTCAACGATGGGTCCGAGTTCAATCTCGCGAGCTTCACTCATTGCGCCCGGGAAGAATGAAGCCATCTGATTGAGCGTTCGATCAGATGTCACCATGTAGCTTGCTGTGTACAGGGTCTTAGAAATTCGGACGTGATCGGTATTCACGCCGTGACGCTTCAACCATGCGTCGTAGTCAGCCCAATCGTGACCCACTGATGCAATCAAGATTGGATTTAATCCAAGTACACCCATACCAAATGTGATATTTCCACCGATTCCGCCACGGCGAATATCTAAGGTATCCACTAAGAAAGAGAGCGAAACTTTATCGAGTGAGCCAGCCACAAAAGAGTCGGTGAACTCTCCTGGAAAGGTCATGATCAAGTCGCGGCCAATAGACCCGGCAATCGCAATTTTCATAGCAGCACGCTAATGCGTCAAAGGATGCGAGCGCGTTATTAGTTAAATGAATCGCCGCAGGCGCATGAACCCTGGGCATTTGGATTATCGATTGTGAAGCCCTGCTTCTCGATCGTATCCACGAAATCAATTGATGCACCCATAAGGTATGGAGTGCTCATCTTGTCGGTCACGACACTGACTGCACCGAAAGTTACAACGGTATCGCCATCAAGTGCGCGGTCATCAAAGTAGAGCTGGTAACGAAGTCCTGAACATCCACCTGGCTGCACGGCGACGCGCAGCGAAAGATCTGTGCGACCTTCCTGCTCGAGTAGCGCTTGAACTTTCTGTGCGGCTACATCCGTGAGAAGGATTCCAGTTGCAGTGCTCTGGACGGTGATGTCAGTTGAAGTCTCTGTGCTCATAACCCGAACTTTACCTCCTTTCCCGCCGCTCTGCCGCGCCAGCCTCTACTCGGCTCGCCCCAAACCTTTATGATGCGGATATGGCTAATACCCCGTTGGTTGATCTGCTCCTGATGGGACGAGAGCGCGACCTCTCTAGTGAACGCGGCGTCTCCTGCGATGGCGAGCTCCCAACTGCAAGCAATCCAGATCTCGTGGCCCGTGCGGTTGCAGCGAGGGAGGCCTTGGGTTCTAAGGCGATGATCCTGGGCCACCATTACCAACGGGATGAAGTGATCGCCTTTGCCGATATAACCGGCGACTCCTTTAAGTTGGCGCAAGCCGCCGCATCTAATCCAGAAGCGGAATTCGTCATCTTCTGTGGCGTGCACTTCATGGCCGAGAGCGCTGATGTTCTAACAACCGATCGCCAGAAGGTAATCCTTCCCGATCTTGCTGCCGGGTGTTCGATGGCCGATATGGCTGCAGCAAATCAAGTGAATGCCGCTTGGCGAGAGTTTGAGCGGCTTGGCATCGCGGCTAGAACGATACCTGTGACATACATGAATTCATCTGCAGCCATCAAGGCCTTTACTGGTGAACATGGTGGAACCGTTTGTACGTCATCTAATGCAGAGCGTGCAATGAACTGGGCACTTGAACAAGGCGAGAAGATCTTCTTCCTTCCGGATCAACATCTCGGTCGCAATACTGCAGTTCTCAAACTCGGGCTCTCACTCAATGATTGCGTTATCTGGAATCCATGGAAACTTAACGGCGGTCTCACCGATCAAGAGATTCTTGATGCAAAAATTTTCTTGTGGCGTGGACATTGTTCTGTTCATGGCCGCTTCTCTTTACAGAACGTGAGAGATGTTCGCGAACGCATTCCAGGTGTAAACGTTCTCGTGCACCCCGAGTGCCAACATGATGTTGTCTCAAGTGCAGATCTCGTTGGTAGCACCGAGTTCATTATCGAAACTATTCGACAATCAAGCCCTGGCTCAAAGTGGGCGATTGGTACCGAGCTCAATCTCGTTCAACGGCTCGCCAATGAATATAGTGACCGTGAGATCGTCTTCCTCGATAAGACGGTCTGCTACTGCTCAACCATGAACCGAATCGACTTGCCACACCTTGTCTGGGCCATGGAGACGCTCCTAACAGGTCGGATCGTGAACCAGATCAGCGTGGACCCAACCGTTGCCCATTTCTCACGAGTTGCACTCGAGCGAATGCTGGCTCTACCGTAACCTCATGAGCGAGAACACAGAGAATAAAAAGGGCCGAGCTACTCCCAAGCGCAAAGAGTCAGAAGCTCGCCTGAAGGTGAACTCGATTGCTCCTTCGACAACGAAGGAAGGTAAAGCTCGTGATCGCGCTCTTGAAAAGAGTCGTCGAGTTGAAGCCCGAGCTGCATTTATGCGAGGAGACGAGAACGCTCTCCCCGCGCGTGACCGAGGTCCCGTGAAACGCTATGTTCGAAACTATATTGATTCGCGTCGCTCAATTGGTGAGTACTTCTTGCCAACGATTATGGTTGTTCTTGTTCTCACTGCGATCCCAGTGAAGGCGATTCAACTACTTGCGATCCTCTTTATGTATGCCGCGATGATCTACTCATTCGTCTCTGCTTTCTTCGTCACACGTAAGATCAAGAAGCTTGTCGCCGAGAAGTTCCCTAACGAATCACTTAAGGGAGTTGGCATGTATGGCTGGCTTCGATCAACGCAGATGCGCCGCATGCGCGCACCTGCACCACAAGTAAAGCGTGGAGATACTTTTTAAGATCCTTTAAGAGCGAGGATTCGGGCTCTGTGTTTTAGCAGGGTCACGCTCTGGGAGATTTCCAAGTGCGCTATCGATAGCCTTCATCACTGACGGCTCGAGTTTGATGCCACTTGCCTTCACATTCTCTTTCACCTGAGACGGCTTTGTTGCGCCCATGATGACAGATGAGACATTCGGATTCTGAAGCGCCCAAGCGAGAGCGAGTTGGCCGATGGTGAGATCAAGAGATTCTGCAATCGGTTTTAAATTCTGAACTGCAACCAGAACCTCTTCACGCAACCAGCCAGTCATGAAGTTTCCAGATTTGTGACGGGCGCGAGAACCAACCGGTGCCTTCTTGCCAGGCAGATACTTTCCCGTGAGAACACCTTGTGCCATTGGGGACCAAACTATCTGGCCAATACCTTCACGCTGACAGAGCGGAACCACTTCGCTCTCAATGACGCGCCACAACATCGAGTATTGAGGTTGGCTAGATACGAATCGATCGAAGTTATTCTCTTTCTGATAGCGAATCGCTGCGCCGATCTGATTTGCATCCCACTCGGAGAAACCGATGTAGTTGACCTTGCCTTGGCGAATGAGATCTTCAAAGGCACGAAGTGTCTCTTCGATTGGAGTTTCAACGTCAAAACGATGTGCCTGGTAGAGATCGATGTGGTCGGTATTAAGACGCTTCAGGGAAGCATGAACAGATTCCATGATGTGCTTGCGAGATAACCCACGATCGTTCTTGCCCGTACCGGTCGGAAAGTAGACCTTGGTGAAGAGCTCGTACGATTCACGGCGGACTCCCTTGAGGGCCTTCCCCAGTACAGTCTCAGCTTTTGTGCCGGCGTAGACATCTGCGGTATCAAAGGTTGTGATCCCAGCATCGAGCGCAGCACGGACGCAACTAATCGCCGCATCTTGCTCCACCTGATTGCCATGGGTGATCCAATTTCCATAAGAAATCTCTGAGACATACATTCCGGTCTTGCCAAGGCGACGATATTCCATGGGCAAGAGAGTACCCTGAAGATATGAAGTTGCGACTAGTTTTAGGAAGTGCGTTTGCCTTCGCGATCGCTCCCCTGACGGCTATCTCTTCCTGGGCCGATGAGACTGGCGTCGAACCGCAGGTTCACGAAGAGCGTCGAAGTTTTGAAGGGCTACCGGTCATCCTCGTGATCTGCGCACTCATCATCGCGGTCGGACTCGCTTACGGAATTGGTCGCAGGTCTCGCAAGTAACGCCCCTCTCGTGCTACCTTTCCGTTGCTTGTCGACCTTCGGGATGTCAAGCGGTAGATGTGTGAGCGAAGTCCGGTGTAATCCCGGCGCTGTCCCGCAACTGTGAGTATCAGTTCAGTTATGAACATTCGATATGAGCCAGGTCGCCTCATTCACCTATCAAAGTATCCGACCTCGGAGAAGGGTCGGGCCTTTGGACGAAGATCAGGCGATCAAGAGCAAGACTCTTATCGAATGATTTCAGGTCAATAGCCCCCTTTCTCCCTCAAAGTATTGAGGGAGTTTTTTTTATGCACAGAATGAAGAAGTATCTTGTGGCCGTCGTCGGAATCGCCGCTTCCGTAGCAGCGATTCAACCCGCCTGCGCTGCAATCAAATTTCCATCTCGAATCATCTCGCTATCACCAAGTGCGACGGAAGATCTCTTCGCCATCGGTGCTGGAAGAGAAGTGGTTGCAGTTGATTCACTATCCAACTACCCAGCCAATGCACCCATGACAAAACTCGATGCATTCACCCCTAACGTGGAAGCCATCGCGAAGTACAAACCAGACCTCGTCATCTTGCAATCCTCTGCCACAAAAGCACAATCCGTGAAGAGCGCACTAGAGTCACTGAAGATCAAGGTCTACTTCGAAGTTACGCCTAGCGATGTCAATGGCGCATATTCAGAGATCACTGCTTTGGGTCAGGTGACTGGGAAGGCGGCGCAAGCTACCAAACTCATCGCCTCCATGAAATCAGCGATCAAGGCGGCTATCGAAAAGGGTCACAGGTCAGTACCGCTTCCTATTTTCCATGAGGTAGATAACACGCTCTATTCAGCGACATCCAAGACTTTCATTGGTCGCGTCTACGCAGATTTCAACACGATAAATGTCGCCGACGCTGCTGATACCGCTGATAGTTATGGCTACCCGCAGCTCACCAATGAGTATCTTCTCAAGGCGAACCCGTCAGTGATCTTCTTGTCTGATGGTGAGAAGGTGGCAACTGTCGCTACCCGCGCCGGGTGGAGTTCGATCGACGCCGTTGCCAAGAACCATGTCGTCGTCTTGCCAGATGACATTCCATCACGATGGGGACCTCGCTTGGTCAATTTCTATCAATTCGTCTCGACCACACTTCAGGCAATTAAGTAAACGAACAGCAGATTATGAAGAAGAACCAGCGCCAGGTTTCGGAGATCGCTCCAATTTGGAATTGGAAGATCACCTCACTTTGCGCTGCCTTCTTACTGGTTATCGGGATCGCCGCCATCAGTTTTGGTCCCATTCAATTAAGTTTTGGCAGCATTATCAAAACCCTCGTTGGAGTTAAGGGAGGCCTCTCTGGTCAAGATCGAACGGTTCTTATAGACCTTCGCTTACCACGCGCTCTTCTTGCAGCTCTTGTGGGAGCTGCGCTGGCAACGAGTGGAGCGGTCTATCAATCAGTCTTTAGAAATCCACTTGCAGATCCCTATCTATTAGGAGCAGCCAGTGGAGCAGGTCTTGGCGCAACGATCGCCATCACTAACTCACATGGGAACGTTTATAGCCTTCTTCCCATCTTCTCCTTCATTGGTGGCACGCTCGCCGTACTCACCTCCTTCTTCATCTCTGGAAAATTCTTTGCCGAGCCCCAATCACTACTTCTCAGCGGCATTGCCGTTGGCTCTTTCGCGACAGCAGTCCAGACCTATTTACAGCAACGACATAGCGCCTCCCTTCGCCCGGTCTATTCGTGGATCCTTGGAGAACTCACCTCGGCCAATTGGCAGGTTGTGACCTGGTCTTCGTTCTACATTCTCGCTGCCTTGGTGGTGCTTATCTCAGTATCGAAACAACTCGATGGACTCATGCTCAGTGATGAGGAATCCTTCTCGCTTGGCATCAATCCAAATCGACTACGCATTATTGCGGTTGCGGCTGCAACGCTCGCAACAGCGACGGCTGTATCTGCCTCGGGCCTCATTGGCTTCGTAGGCATCGTCGTTCCACACTTAGTTCGCGGAGTGACACATCGGGTGACCAATCGAAATCTCCTAACAATCGCACTTGCAGGTGCGGCCTTCTTGGTACTCGCAGATTTGGGAGCACGCACCCTCCTCTCCCCTGCCGAACTTCCAATCGGTGTCATTACGGCCTTTGTGGGCGCGCCTTTCTTCTTAGTAGTACTACGTCGACGCAGAACGGGAAGCGCATGATTAAAGTTACGGATCTCTCAGTCTCGCTATCAGGCCGTGAAATCCTGAGTGATATTTCATTGACTATTCAAGAAGGCAAATGGAGCTGTCTCGTCGGCCCCAATGGCGCAGGAAAGACCACTTTCCTCAAGGT
>DAINQZ010000016.1:0-19868 GCA_036742235.1 Candidatus Nanopelagicaceae bacterium
GATCGCATTTGAAGATCTCTTGTGGGTTAGCTGGATCGGCAAATTCAACCCAGTCACGCGCAAAGTTTGGTGATACCTCCATAGTGGTAGAAGCCTAGTTTGCGAGTGGCAAAAGTAGTAATTGGATCCGGGTCGATGTGAATCGGGGTGAGTTCGGTAGAGTTGGCGTATGAGCGAGTGTGTTGGAATTATCGGTGTCGGCAATATGGGCGAAGCCCTATTGGCAGGCCTCATTGCCTCGGGTCAGAGCACTTCCCAGATCTGCATTACTGATAAGCGAGAAGATCACGCAGCGACCTTGGCCACCCAATACGGCGTTGCCCAAAAGAGCCTGGCTGAAATTGGCTCGGATTGCAAAATAATCTTGGTCGTAGTGAAGCCTCAAGACCTAGCTTCGACTCTTGAGTCACTTAAGCCAAACCTTGGATCCCGCGCTCTTATTGTCTCTTTTGTAGCCGGAAAGACGATCGCCAGCATTGAAGCGATTCTTGGAGGCGTGCACAGCGTTGTACGAGTAATGCCAAATACGCCTACTTTGATCGGCAAGGGAATGGCAGCGGTATCACCTGGTACGCATTCGACTCCAGCATGCCTGAGCTTCGTCAATAATTTCCTTGGAGCAAGTGGCAAAGTCGTTGAAGTTGAAGAGCGCCTACAAGATGCCGTTACTGCGACCAGCGGTTCAGGCCCAGCCTATTTCTTTGCATTCGTTGAAGCGATGATCGCTGGTGCGAAGAAACTTGGCCTCTCACACGAGGTCGCAACAGAGCTGACGGTACAGACAATTATCGGTGCGGCCGGAATGCTTGAACAGAGCGGCAAAGATGCAAAGACACTTCGCGAAAATGTAACGAGCCCGAATGGAACTACAGCCGCGGCACTCGCCTCCTTCGAAGCGAGCGAACTCTCTTCGATTGTTGCTGAAGCAATGGCTGCAGCAGCGAAGCGCTCTGCCGAACTTGCCTAATGAAGCGGCTATCGCTCGCAATTGGAGCACTCTTCACTCTGCTTAATTTTCTCCCAGCGCAAGCTGCCACTAAACCCGCTGCGGTAAAGATGGTGGCACTGCCGAGCCTTACCTCTGGAACCTTCTTTCAGGGCAAGGGCGGCGAATGGTTTGAAACCCTGCTTGCTCAACATGCGATCTATCTAGTGGGAACATCCGAGCCCGCCAGCGGCCCCACTCAAGGTGAAGTAATCGCAATAAACCCCGTCAATGGCTCACAATTGTGGGACCTTCCCATACCAACCACCGTTGATGCCGTAGCAACTGCTGCAACGATAGATCCATTGGGCAATATCTGGGTCGCCGGTAGTTCTGCGAGCCAAGTTGTGACGCCAACTCCAACGCCAACCCCAACCGGCGTCATCAATCCAAGTGGAGTGGTTATTAAACCAACACCACCAACTCGTGCGGGGCTTACCAATATTACTGTCTGGGAAATTAGTCCGTTAGGCACATTGATTACCAGCTACCAATACGCTGCACCAGATCTGCTCTCTCCCGCGACTATCGCCTACGTAAGCGGATCACTAGTAATCACTGGCACGGACTTCAAAGTAACGATGAATCAAGCAGGCAAATTCAGTAAATTTATTTCGGCGAGCTTTGCTATTTCTAAAGTAGTGAGCACACAAACATTTAAAGATGGACTCTACATTTGGAAGAGTTACGTCTCGCATGCCGCAATCTCTGGTGTCAGTGGCTGGAAGCCACCAGCGCAAGGCCGAGTAATCCTCAAGGTGGGAAGTCGGACCGGAAAAGTTTATAGCGCTTACAAAGTCATAGACCAACTCTTAAAGATTCAGTACGTGGCAGGCCTAGGAGTTGTTACAACAACCTCGAATGCGAATGGATATTCGATCTCACTGCTTAAATAAACGAAGCGCGCCATTAACTCCCGCAAGTGCATACTCCTGCTTATTGACAATGATCCAGTCAAAGCGAGCAGCGTTTGAGAAGTCCAAGCCAGAGACTAAGGCGATGCCCTTTGTTGCGGTGTTGAGTGAACAGAGGCGATCAGCACAGTTATAGAGAACGTTGGTGCCATCAGATGCGACGGCAGCCTTTGGAGTTCCATAGTAATCGGAGGGCGAATTGGCTACTAAGGTAGTTCCAGAGAGCGAGGCCCAGCGAATCTGATCAGCGTTTGGGAGTGAGATCCCAGAAGAGGCCAACCATGCGCCAGATATGCCATTTTTACCTTGCGCAAGCGTGATGTCGTAGCCTGCGATCGTAGTTCCCATGCCAGCAGGGTCAGTGGTCGAGTATGACCAATCTTCTGGATAGGCAGTACTTCTTGTTGCGAGTCTGATCTCACCTTGAGTTGGGGTCTTATCTTGGTTCACTTGAAGCACTGAGTCATAGAAGAGATAGACGCTATTTCCGACGTTTGTAGCTTTGACGTGGAACCCAACATCGCCAGTTGTGCGATTATCTGTATCGCGGTCACCATCGATTAATTCATAACTCCACTTACCGGCCACTTTTGTTGCACCAAGGAGAATCCCCTGAGATTCATCGCGGTAGAAGACTTGAAGTCCAGCACTAGTCGAAACGCATGCATTTGAAACGGAGACATCACTCGAGGTTGCAACACGAACGGGGTCCTTGTAGTCGTTAATTGCTGGCCCATTACCGTCGACAACTTCATAGCTCCACTTCTTACCGTCAAATGCGGCGTGACGGAGATCCTTATCCTTGAGATCTGAGTAGAAGATATTGAGCGTCTCAACTTTTCCAACCTTTGAACTACAGAGTGAAAGTGCACCACTTACATCATTGGTGGTCTTACCAAGTTTAGAAGAGTTGCCATCGATAATTTGGATAACCCACTTCTTGCCATCGAAGGTTGCCATCTTGATATAACCGGTCTTGCTATCTGTGTAGACCACAATCGGTTTGCCGGCATAGGTACTTGTTGCCAAAAACTTTGCATCCGCTGCTGGATCGATGACCGAACTTTTCCAGGTTGATTGCGGGACAACATTGTTGGTCGTAGCTGCAGGTGATGAACCAAACTGGGTATTTGATGCGGTGATACTGAATGAGTAATTTCCACCATTTTTTAAGCCTAAGACAGTGATTGGACTTGAGGTACCAGTAACTATCTGTCCGGTCTGATTGACCTTTACTGAATAAGTCTCAACGTGTGCGGTACGCGCATTTGCAGGCGCATCAAAGCTAATAATCGCTGATTTATCGCCCACTAGGGCCTTCACATTGCGGGGTGCAGTTGGCGCTGCTGTGACTACCCCAGCAGGAGGCTTCGTCAACATATCTGCAAACATCGCAATCAAAAGGGGACCTGGATCGTGGAAGATCTCCGCAGCATTCAAGCTTGGGCACATCACTGCATTCGCGCCACTATTACCGAAAGTATCTTGATCAAGGTGGCTTACAGAGGATCCTGGTTGATAAGGATTTGGGGTGTAGAGCAGTGGTTTAACACCAGCATTTGCTGCAACGGCATTTGCGCCAGACCAGACTAACTTGCTTGTAAGCGCAGTGCCGAGTTCGGTAGAAGGTGAAGATAGATCTGAGAGGCGTGATCCATCAGGAGTCTGTGCGTAAGCATCGTAGGGCGTCGGTTGATCGATTGATCCAAGTTGGAAGTTGCTGTCGTAAGAGTCATTGGATAGGAAGCCGAGTCCATGGCCCATCTCATGGAGCAAGATTGATTCAAGGTCATATTGGTTAGGTGGGCAATTTCCATCGGTACCAAGGTAGAACGTACGTGCAACCAGAGAATTAATATGAACATCGATTTCAGGGTTTGCTGGATCGAGATCTTTTCCAGCGAGTGCATTTGCCATGGCGGATGCATACCAAAGATCAGGATCTGGAGCGCCGGCAAAGTTGTGGAAGAACTTCACTGGGCTGGCTGATGCCAATACTGCCGTAGATGCTTGGCGTGCATACGTTGCGGTGATCGTTACTGGCACTGCAGATTTCCAATTCGCAGCCCATGCATCTGCCGCAGCTTGGATTGCAGCCTTCTCATTCTCGGGAACGTTGACATAGTTAATCGTGAAGGTGCTCTGTGCTGAATCGTTCTTTGGATGCGTTGATGGCGTTGCCGGCTTGGTTACCGACTTTGCGGTCGAAGTTCCGGCGTAATAGTTGGTCCATCCAGCTGGCGCCCATTCGACTGTAGTGGCTCGGGCCGGGGAGAGCGGGAGAAGGAGTCCTCCGATGAGAGCGAGCAGTCCAGCGAGCTTGAGAGGGGAGCGCATAAGCACAGAGCCTACCTATCTGAGAGGATTGGGACTAGCGGAAGTGAGCCAAAGCGGGCCATTCCCAGCAACTATTAAGTCATTCAGGGGGTGGCCGATGCGCCAGGTAACGATCTACTCCAGATCCGGCTGCCACCTCTGCGAGCAGGCCCATCAGATTCTCGTGGATTTACAGAGTAAGGCTGATTACGAAATAACTGAGATTCTCATTGATGGTGAACCAGAATTAATCGAACTCTACGGCGAGCAAGTCCCAGTAATTCATATCGATGGCAAGCCACATGATTTCTTTAAAGTAGAGCCAGAGCGCTTTCTTAAGGCGATCAGCGCGAATTAAAAGTTTTAAATATCGTCAGCATCAATGATGCGGTAGGCATAACCCTGCTCAGCTAAGAAGCGTTGACGGTTCTGCGCGAAATCTTGATCAACGGTGTCACGAGCAACGAGTGAGTAGAAACGTGCACTGCGGCCATCGGCCTTTGGCCGTAATACTCGACCGAGACGTTGAGCTTCTTCTTGACGTGATCCGAAGGTTCCAGAAACCTGAATTGCAATCGTCGCATCAGGAAGATCAATTGAGAAATTTGCAACCTTTGAAACAACGAGACACTTAATCTCACCAGCGCGATATAGGTTGAATAACTCTTCACGTTCTTTGATTGGTGTCTCACCTTTAATGACCGGAACTCCTAGTTCGGCGCCTAGTGCATCTAATTGATCGATATATTGACCGATAATTAGAACTTGCTCATCCTTATGCTTTTCAGCAAGTGCGATTGCAACCTTGCGCTTGGTCTCTGTGGTTGAACAGAAGCGATAGCGATCTTCTTGTTCAGCGGTCGCGTAATGCATACGCTCGGCGTCAGTGAGATTGATACGTACTTCTACGCAATCTGCAGGTGCGATATAGCCCTGCTGCTCAATCTCTTTCCATGGGACGTCGTAACGCTTTGGGCCGATGAGTGAAAAGACCTCACCCTCCATGCCATCTTCGCGGACCAATGTGGCGGTGAGGCCAAGGCGGCGGCGGGATTGAATATCAGCGGTAAACCTAAAGACTGGCGCTGGTAATAGGTGGACCTCGTCATAGATGATCAGGCCCCAGTCGATGGCATCGAAGAGATCAAGGTGGGCGTAGACGCCCTTCTTACGAGTAGTCAGAACTTGATAGGTCGCGATTGTGACCGGGCGAATCTCTTTCTTTGATCCAGAGTATTCACCGATCTCATCTTCATGAAGTGAGGTGCGCTTCAAGAGTTCATCACGCCACTGGCGAGCAGCGACTGTGTTGGTGACCAAGATCAGAGTTGTAGCTTTCGCGTGAGCCATTGCAGCTGCACCAACGATCGTCTTACCCGCACCGCAGGGAAGCACCACAACACCAGAGCCACCGTGCCAGAAACCTTCAGCAGCGAGCTCTTGATATTTACGAATGGTCCAACCATCTTGGTTGAGTGAGATCTCATGGGCTTCACCATCGACATAGCCTGCGAAATCTTCAGCAGGCCAGCCGAGTTTTAAGAGCGCTTGCTTTAAGAATCCGCGTTGGCCAGGGTGGACGATGATTGTCTCTTCATCAATCTGCAATCCAAGCATCGGCGCGATCTTCTTGCCGCGAGTTACTTCCTTCAAAACTGCTGGATCGTTTGAGACAAGTGTTAAACCGTGAACTGGATGCGCCTCAAGGCGAAGACGGCCATAACGAGACATCGTCTCGGCAATATCAACGAGTAGTGCATGCGGTACAGCAAAGCGCGAGTACTTCAAGAGAATATCAATCACGTGTTCGGCATCGAGGCCGGCAGCGCGGGCATTCCACAGCCCGAGCGGAGTTAATCGATAGGTATGAATATGTTCGGGTGACTTCTCGAGTTCGGCGAAGGATGCGATCTGACGACGGCACTCATCCGAGAGGACGTGATCAACATCGAGGAGAATCGTCTTATCGCTCTGAACAATCAGCGGACCATCGGTCACATTAAATCCTTAATAAATGCAGATAGAAGTGAGATCCGGGCTGGGATTGTGGAAGCCAAGATATGTTCGTGTGGCGCATGTGCCCCGTCACCTATTGCTCCGAGACCATCGAGGACCTTGGCGCCCGCAGCTGCAGCGAAGTTGCCATCGCTGGCTCCTCCGACGCTCGCACTGCCAACCTTTGGTTGCCCTAACTGGGAGGCGATAGCTTCAAAGCGGTTGTAAAGATCTTCTGTTGCAGATAACTCCAATGGCGGACGATTTATTCCGCCTGAGACTTCGATCTTCGCTTCAGTATGTGCAGGAGTGAGCGCATAAATCGCATCCTTTACTCGTTCCATCTCTGCCATGGTGAATGAACGGCAATCAACATCAAGGGTTGCAACTGCTGGAACCGTATTGGTTGTTGTACCAGAATGAAGAGTGGTTGGAACAACTGATGTGCCTAGATCCTTATTTTCAAGAGCGGCAAGTGCGGTAACGATGCGAGCAATCTCAACTGATGCGTTGACGCCCTTTTCAGGTTCGAGTCCGGCATGAGCTGCACGACCAATCACCTTGATCGAATACATTGATGTGCCTTTGCGACCGACCTTCACCTTGCCATCAAGTGATGCCTCGGTGACCAAGACCGCTTCGGTCTGTGCGCTGACACGCTTGATAAGTTCTCGTGATGTCTGGCTACCGAGCTCTTCATCTGTTGTTGCAATGAGTGCGACCTTCGTTGCAGCATCGGCAATATCTGCGATCGCATACATCGCTTGCAAGAAACCAGTCTTCATATCGAAGATGCCAGGACCTGCGATCTTGTCACCATCAACTTTCCACAATGGAAGATAGGAATCAATCGGCCAGACGGTATCGAGGTGGGTCAAGATCACAATCGATGGCTGCTCTGCGCCCCACCAGAAAACGGGACGACCATTCTCATCAAAGATCTTGGCAGGCGAGCCAAGGCGTTCGGTGGCGATCTCATTAGCTAACGCGATCACGTTGCGGCAAGCGCCTAGATCTTCACTCGGGGATTGGAGCTCTACCAATCGCTGTAAGTCGGCCAGGAAGGTCATCTGCATATTCTGCCGTACTTCACTCTTACTGCGCAGGCTGCGCAGTAGCTACGCCTGTAATACGAGGGATTCGGAACTGTGCGACCTCACCGGTGGCATGGTCGCGGGCGACCAATGTGCCAAGTGAGATCGAGAGTGGATCGATGAGGCGATTGGATACTCCACCATTTGAATCGGCATAACCGATGGTGATCGTCGCCTGCTCATCGATAAATTGATTGAGGAGATCGAGCGTCTCATTTGCAGTCGTACGTGGAACTTCGCGTGGTTTGTGCGAAGTGGCTTTCTCACCAGCACGAAGGGCGCGAACTGCAGCGGTGATGATCTTCTCGGTCGGCGCAGAGTTCTCAACAATGACTCGAGGAGGACGTGGACGAGACTTTGCACGGCGAATTGCTGGTGCTGAGATAAGAATTCCAGTTCCGTTTTCAACTGCTGGAAGATAACTTGCCTCGCGGAGTCTGGTAACAAGTTCATTGATCTCAACTTCAGCGATCAAAACCTGCGGAGCTAATTTTCGTAACCGCAGATCTTCTAAATTCTTATCGTGAGTGATCTGTGCGATCAGACCTTCATCTTCGCAACGGATATATGAATTTGCCTGTCCGACTCGGAGTCGGCCATGACGCTTTGCGACATCGTTAATCAAATATTCCAAAGGCTGCGGCATTGGTGTCTTAGATGTCTTCTTTAAGAAATCGCGGATGCTCTCGCCAGTCTTGCCGTGATCGAGTGCACGTCGAATCGAACCTTCGGTAAATCGATAGACGGTGGCACCGCCACGACTCTCGATATCAGCGAGCGTTCCCATCTCATTTGCAACTTCAACCGTGAGTGGGCCAGGTGCGATTGCACTGTTATCTGCCTGAATCAAGATGTGATCTACTGGAGATGGAAGCGCTGCCTGCACTCCTAGGTCAGTACCTGAAATGAGCGCCTTGCCGAAGGATGAGATCGCTCCTTGGCCGGTAATTCCGAGCCATTCGGCCTCACGCAGAATCCACGTGATGTACTCATTATTTGTTCGAGTAGGGAGATCAAATTTCATACGCTCTTGCAACGAGGTGATCTCTGGATCGATCTCTGGCAGACTCGCCATGAGTGCGAGAAGTGAGCGCTTTAGACCAGCGATACCAGCGCGATCGAGTTCGGGGCCGAGAGCAGCAACGCTCTTCGAGTCGCCCTTGCCGATAAGTCCAGCGACGCGAGATGTTTCGAGCCATAGTGTGACAAGTGAGTGCCAGCGATCTTCAGCATCTTTCGTCAACCAGATATCAAAGGCATTGGTGGGCAAGATCTGATCATCGGTATCGATCACGATCAGACCGCCGAGGAAGAGAACTTCAGCGACGAATGCAGCACATCCCTCATCGATACCGAGATGTTCGGCAGTTCGCTTGAGATCTCGAACTCCGAGTCCACCTGATCGAAGTGCACTTGGTGGTTCATCCGACCAATTATGAGCGAGCTCTTCAGCCCAGCGAATGAAGGTCGAGATATTTGCAATCGCTGCGAGATCAACTGCCTTCTGCTTGCGTGATACACCCTTTACTTCAGGAGCGGATACTTGAAGCTCTTTAAATACTTTTCCACCTCGCAAGTGCATCGCCACTTCGCGAGGCAAGAGCAGAGTCTGCGAATCAAAGGCAATCAGGAAGTTATTTTCTAGGAGCCACTTAATTGTCGGGTTTGCTTTCTTCACATCAGCGACCTGACCACGGGGTGGGCCCCAAACCATCTTGTTTAACAATTCAATGGCACCCTTCGGCGCTTCTGCAAGAAGATCGAGATTGATCTTCTGATTCGAAAGCGGTCCAAGGCCTGCTGGGTTCTCGCCGATGAGAGTGCGAACATTGGTTGGTACTCGGAATTTCTCACCATCGGCGTAGACCAAGGCGCGCTCTTCCAGCATTGCTAATACTGGCTTTGCGCTCTTATCGGTGATGCGAAGGAGATCAAGCTGCGTAAATGGATCTACCAATGAGACCGCTGCGGTCAAGATATCGAATTCAAATTTATTGAGTGCGTCGCGAGCGCGCAGAATGCTCGGCATAGATGATGCTCGAGCAGCAAGGGCAGAGAGATCAGTTGGGACTGGAGAGAGCAGGTCAGGTCTAGCGGCAAAGAGGCGCGCGATTTCGGCATCGCTTCTGGCGCGGAGGGCATCGGCAAATGAGCTAGACATAAGTCTCCTAGATTACCGAGAAAAAGGAGGTGCGATTTACTACTTGCGGCGGATACGAGGATTGAGCGCAGTAGTAATCGTTGCGAGCCTAGAAATGATCGGGGTAACGATCTTCTTGAGCAGGCGGGCTCGGCGGAAATCGTGGATCGGCCAGTGATCTCGGAGCGCTCTGACCTGAAGCGGAGTATCTGGATTGATGACGCGCGGCTTACCCACAGCTTCAAGGAGCGGAATATCGTGGTGGCTATCGGAGTAGGCGTAAGAATTCTTCAGATCTATTCCTTGAGATTTTGCCAGAGCGTTAACGGCAACTGCCTTCTCCTGACCGTGCAAGAGATTTCCGACTAATTGACCGGTATAGATTCCATCTTCAACTTGTGCCACCGTGCCAAGTGCACCAGTGAATCCAAGTCGCTTTGCAATGAGATCAGCCATCTCACTAGGGGATGCAGTGATCAACCAGACTTCTTCACCAGCGTTGAGATGGTCATGAGCGATCTCAATGGTGCCCTGCCAGAGAGCTGGAGAGACATAACGGTCGTAGACATCTGCTGCGAGCGTTTCAAGTTCGACGACCTTGTGACCGCGGATGAAATCACAGGCAGCTTGTTGAACCCTGAGAATCTCCTCTTTATTTTCTTTACCTGTTAATTGATAGCGGAGGTTGGCCAAGAGAAAGGCGAAGATATCGCGCCTATTAAAGAAGCCCCGTTGATACATCCCACGGCTGAGAAAGAAGAGGGAGGATCCCTGCATCAGCGTGTTATCGACATCAAAGAAGGCAACTCTTTTCTCAGTGAGTGCCATGTCACTACCTTAGCGAACCCTCGTCTGGGGCGAGCGCCCCCACTCCTTTATGATTGGTCTATGGGCGCAACCATTCACTTTCTTCGCCACGGCGAAGTCTTCAATCCAGAGAAGATTCTCTATGGGCGCCAGCCTGGTTGGTACCTCTCAGATCGTGGCCAAGAGATGGCGCGCACCGTTGCGGAATGGAGTAAGTCGCTCGATCTCGGCGCAGTCATTGCATCGCCACTACAACGAGCGCAAGAGACAGCAGCTCCAGTTGCCGCAGCACATGGCATCACCATCGCAACTGATGATCGGTTAATCGAAGCAGCCAACATCTTTGAAGGCCAGAAGTTTGAGATGGGTAGCGGAGTGTTAAAGCACCCAAAGTCTTGGCGTCACCTGACCCGTCCATGGGTACCATCATGGGGCGAGCCATATGAAGAACAAGTTGAACGTATGTTGGCAGCGCTCTTCGCTGCGCGCGATGCGGCTGGTGGCAAGGACGCGCTCTGCGTTTCACATCAACTTCCGATTTGGATTCTCCGTTCGGCAGTTGAAGGCCGTCGCATGATGCACGATCCACGTAAGCGTGAGTGCACCCTCGCATCTGTCACAAGTTTCCATCTCGATGATGAGGGTCTCGTCACTGGCACTTCCTATACCGAACCAGCAAAGCACTTACTACCGATTAAATGAAGAGAATCGTTGCGCTCGCTCTCGCGCTCTTGAGCCTTGGTCTACTAACAAGTTGTTCAAGTGGTGGTCTTTCTAAGGCGAGTGAGAATGCATTTGTATCTGGCACAGGAGTCGCGGTTTACATCAACGCAGCTGATCGAAAGCCGGCACCAGATTTGCTAGGACCAACTCTCTCTGGAACTTCATTGAAGATTGCGAAGAATCAAGTGACGGTTGTGAATGTCTGGGCATCATGGTGCTCACCATGTCGCGCCGAGGCCCCACTCCTTGCAGATTTCGCAAACCGTCTTGCTGGCCAAGTTCAGTTCGTGGGAATTGTTACTCGTGACAATATTTCATCTGCTGCTGCCTTCGTAAATCGATTCAAGATTCCATACCCAAACTTCACCGATGACTCACTCCTGGCAGGGTTTAGAGGGTCGTTGGTACCGAATGCGATCCCTACAACTTTGATTATCGATGCGAAGAATCGGGTTGCGGTTCGCATAAGTGGCGAAGTCACATTTGCACTCCTTGATTCAATGATCAAAAAAGTTACGGCGGATCCATCGCATGCATAACTTCTTCACAACCCAAGTACTTAGTGGCAATGTCCTACTCGCTTTAATCGTTGCTTTTATCGCCGGGTTGATCTCATTCTTCTCACCTTGCGTACTTCCGCTGGTGCCGGGTTATCTTTCGTATGCCGCAGGAATGACGGATGTGAAGAGTAAGGGAAGAGTCGCACTCGGTTCGATCCTCTTTGTCTCTGGCTTCTCGGTTCTCTTTATCTCCTATGGCGCGCTCTTTGGATCCCTTGGATCAAAGATCAGCAACAACTCGCATTGGCTCACCGTTCTTCTTGGCGTTCTCACGATTGCCATGGGAATCGTCTTTCTCTTTAATCAACGCTTCTATCGCTCCTTCAAACCACAATGGAAATCCAGCGCCGGTCTAGTCGGAGCTCCACTCTTAGGTTTCCTCTTTGGACTTGGTTGGACACCATGTATCGGACCGACCCTTGGTGCAGTCCAAGCGCTATCGCTGCAATCTTCAAGTGCTACGCGTGGTGCGATCTTGAGTCTGGGCTATTGCTTCGGCCTTGGCCTACCACTCATCACCGTCGGACTCTTCTTTGATCAATCCGCAAAACTTCGTCGAACCATCTCGCGTCACGGCGACGTGATGACAAAGATTGGTGGAACCTTCTTGATTCTCATTGGTCTACTTCAAGTCTCGGGCCTCTGGCTCACGCTGATGAGTGCGCTACGAGATTCAATCTCGGGATTTGTGCCGGCGGTCTAAATGAATATCTTCCAATGGATCTGGCGTCAGCTCACAAGTATGCGTACCGCACTTATTCTTTTAATGATGCTTGGTGTGGCATCGATCCCGGGATCACTGTTTCCACAGCGTAATCAGAACCCTATGAAGGTGACCGAGTTCTTTAAGGCTAATCCCACGCTCGCGCAGTGGCTCGATAAGGCGAAGATCTTCGATGTCTATTCATCGCCATGGTTTAGTGCGATCTACATCCTCCTCTTTATCTCCCTCATTGGCTGTGTACTTCCTCGTTCGATCGAGCATGCAAAGGCGATCGGTAAGCAGCCACCGCTGACTCCTAAGTTCTTGGAGAAGATGGAGGGCTTTACAGAGCTTGATCGCCCAACAGAAGGCGCACTCGATGATGCCGAGCGTTGGTTAAAGAAGAACCGCTTCCGAGTTCGCCGCGAAGATGAATCGATCTCTGCTGAAAAGGGTTATTCACGCGAGACTGGAAATCTCCTCTTCCATCTTTCATTAATCGTCATTCTCTTCGCAGTTGCAGCTGGCGGGTTATACGGAAGCAAGGGCGAGACTATTCTGAACGTTGGCGACCGATTTATTAATACTCCCACTTCTTATGACAATATCTCCTTCTCCAAGTTCCAGCGTGAGGGTGATATGGCGCCATTCTCGTTACGTATTCTCGATTTCAAAGCAACGTACGATGTTGTGACAAGTGCTCCGACTGATTACACCTTAAAGGTTGCAGCAGCTAATCCAATTGGTAGTAAAGAAGTCCTTAAGACCATTAAAGTTAATAGCCCGCTCACATATGGAAGCACCAAGATCTATCTGCAGGCCAATGGATATTCTCCAGTCGTCGCCGTTCGCGATAAAAGTGGAAAATTAATCTTTGAGGGTCCTGTGACATTCTTGCCACAAGATGCGAACCTCACATCGATCGGCGCTATCAAGTTGCCCGATATGTCACCACAGATTGGAATGGTTGCATCCTTCTTGCCAACTGCGGCACGATCAGCGAAGCGTGGGGCGTTCTCATCCTTCCCAGAAGTTCTAGACCCAAGACTCTTGGTCTCGGTCTGGATGGGCGATCTCGGCCTTGATAACGGCAACCCGCAATCGGTCTATCGCGTTGATACGAGCAAGATGAAGAACATTGGCTTGAAAGCCCTCTCAATTGGTGATGTATACAACTTTGCGCAGGGAACCATTACCTTTGAAGGGTATAGATCCTGGGTCAACCTGCAGATTGTTGATGACCCTGGGAAGATGTACGCATTGGTAGGAGCGATCTTGGCAATCCTTGGGTTACTGACATCACTCTTTACACGCCAGCGCAGAATTTGGATTAAGGCCGATGGCCGTGTTCAAATTGCGGGTCTTGCAAAGAATGGTGTGCCAGGCCTCGATGAAGAGTTGCTCTCACTCCAGAAGGCACTTCTGAAGAACGATGAGAAAGGGTTGTAACGGATATGACATCACGTAATCTCGCATATCTATCTAACTACTCGATCTACTCAGCGATGGTTCTTTACACAATCGCATTCTTCGCCCATGCTATTGAAGTCTCCTTCTCGGTGAAGAACACAACAGAGAACGAGAAGACCACCTTTGATTTCTCTCGCACCGAACGCGCAGGTCGCATCGGAACTGCCATGATGATCCTTGGTTTCATATTCCTCTTCGCCGGTGTAATTCTTCGCGGTGCTTCAGCGCATCGTGTGCCTTGGGGAAATATGTATGAGTTCTCGATTACCGGTGCTCTCGCATTTAGCGGTGCTTATCTCTTCGCGCTGATCAAATATAAGTTGCGTTGGTTGGGTCTGCCTGTCTCGATCGCTGTCTTACTCACACTTGGTACTGCAATCACCGTTCTCTATCGCCCAAGTGCGCCACTTGTCCCAGCGCTTAAATCAACCTGGCTTGCGATTCACGTATCTGCCGCAATCATCTCCGGCGGTGTATTCCTTCTTGCAAATACCATCGCAGCTACTTATTTAATTTTGGATCGGATGGAAGAGCGCGGTGGTCGTAATGAGTGGGCGAAGAAGTTGCCATCGCTTGAGACTCTGGATCAACTTTCATATCGCCTCGTTGCCTTTGTATTTCCACTTTGGACCTTTGCAGTGATCGCTGGCGCAATTTGGGCCGAATCTGCATGGGGCCGCTATTGGGGTTGGGATCCAAAGGAGACCTGGGCATTTATTACCTGGGTTGCCTACGCTGCCTATCTTCATGCCCGTGTCACTGCTGGGTGGCGCGGACGCAAAGCCGCTTGGCTCTGCCTCTTCGCAGGATCAACCTTCTTATTTAACTATGTCTATGTAAATATCTGGGGTACGGGACGCCATACATATTCTGGGCTTTAATTAATACATGGCAATAACTCTCGAATCTGAGCGAGTATTACTTCGTCATTGGCAGCCAAGCGATCTCGAACCGTGGATTGCAATGAATCAAGATCCAGAGACGCTCCGATACTTTCCAAGGACTCGGACCCGGGAGGAGAGTGAAGAGTCATATGAGAGGTTACGCGCAAACCTCTTGGTAGATTCCTTCGGAATCTGGGCAGCAGAAGAGAAGAGCTCAGGTGAGTTCATGGGTTTTATTGGTCTCTCACAATTAGAACTGCCGGAGATCACATTCACACCGTGTAATGAAATTGGTTGGCGGTTAGCGAAGCGCTATTGGGGAAAAGGTTATGCAACCGAGGCCGCTCAAGTGGCCTTTGATTACGTGAGGAATGAACTTTCGATCGGAGAAATTTTCTCAATTACCTCGGTTCTTAATCAACCCTCCATAAATGTCATGAAGAAGATTGGTCTGCGCGAGCGACCAGAGCTTGAGTTTGATCATCCTCGAGTAGAAGTGGGAAGTCCACTCCGACGTCACGTTGTGTATTCAACGTGAGATAAGAACTATCTTAGAGATTACGTAAGAAATCTGGATTGTCATCCGGTGGAAGATCGCGCATCGGCCGGCGTCGTGGAGGATTCCCGCCACCATTGCGCTTGCGGCCCCACAAGACCCAGATGAGTGAACCGATCAAACCAAAGAGAATAACGACGATGAGCCAAGCCCATTTTGGCCACTGAGTAAAGCTCTCTTGTGGCTTACGAGCGATATCAAAGAGCGCATAAATCTGGACGCCGATCCCAATGAAGACGAGCAGCGCATCAAGTTTGATCATGGAGTTAGTTTAACGCTTCGCGAGAAGTGCCATAGCAAGTGTGGTGGAGAGCAAAAGGTGTAGTCGGCCGACCTTGCCAAGAAGTGGAATCAGATCCGCGCCCTTGGCTCCATCCCAGATTGAGCGCGAGATGACGACAGTGGTGGGAAGTAAGAGCAGAGTCGCCACCGCCCACGGGGTGATGACCATTGCAATGATGCAGGTGAGATGAGCAAGGCCCAAAAGCAAAATGAATCCAATACGGGCATTGCGATCACCAAGTCGTACAGCGAGGGTGCGCTTATTGACGGTAGCATCTTTTGGAAGATCACGGAGATTGTTGATTGCCAAAATGGCGCAGGCAAGGGAACCCACTGGGATTGATACTAAGAGAGATTGCCACGTGATCTTCTGAGATTGAACGACATAGCTACCAACAGTTGCCACAATACCGAAGAACATAAAGACTGAAACTTCGCCCAGGCCTTTGTAACCGTAAGGGCTTTTTCCTCCGGTGTAGTACCAAGCGGCGATAATTGAGAGCGCGCCAACTGCGACCAGCCACCAAGAAGTTCGAGCGCTGAGAATTAATCCAACGACTGCAGCAAAACCGAAGGTGAGCAGCGCTGCGTTCTTCACAGCTTTAGCCGATGCGAGGCCGCTTCCTACTAATCGAATGGGACCAACTCGCACTGCATCTGTGCCACGAATGCCATCTGAGTAATCATTGGCGTAATTGACTCCTACTTGAAGTGAGAGACTGACCAGCAGCGCAAGGAGTGCGTTGATCATATTGACATGTAGGTTGTCTGTATGGCGAAGAGCCGTGCCAACTAATACCGGCGCGACTGCGGCTGGCAGCGTCTTAGGGCGAGCGCCAGCAATCCATTTATTTTCGGGCATTAGGGGAGTCTGCCAAAGATTTCGGATAACGTCCTGCGATCAGGCTTTCCAAGGGCTGTGAGTGGCAACTCAATGTTGGCCGCAAAGCGCTTGGGTGATGCATGCGCGCCAAAACGTTCACGAAGTGCGCTCTTCACTGCGCTCTCATCAATCGGGCCATCACTTGCGATTGCGAGTGCCTCTCCCCACTCGGCATCTGGCAGGCCGATTGCGATAAACCGATGTGTTGAACCAGAATTAAGAAAATCAGTAACTGCTCCCAATGAGAGCTTCTCGCCACCAGTAATAATCTGGTCATCGATTCGTCCAATTACTTCAAGGATGCCATTCTCGAGACGGCCAGCATCACTTGTTCTAAAGAACGAATCACCAAATGGTGCTTCACCGAGATACCCGATTGCCTTCATTGGGCCATTGAGTTCGATCGCACCATCAGAGATTCTTACTTCCACACCATCGAGAGGGCGACCGTTATAGATACAACCACCTGACATCTCTGTCATGCCATAGGTTGTAACAAGGCGAATATCGTTCTGCGCAGCTAGATTTTGAAGTTCGAGCGATGTTGCTGCGCCGCCAACCAAGACTGCTTTTGCATGTTGTAAGTGTTCGAGTAATTGGGCATCCCCATTGAGAGCGCGATGAAGTTGTGTTGGGACAATTGCTGTGAAATCTGCGCCATCTTCGAGTCCACGTAATTCGGTTCCAAGCTCGAGTGAGCGCACAAGAACATTCACGCCGGCGATATGTGTGGTTGGAAGCAAGAGTGACCACCGATCACCAGGTTGAGCTCCGAGGGATGCATGTGAGGCTTTAGCGGATGCGATCACCGCTGACGATGAGAGTGCTACTGACCTAGGAACTCCACTTGAACCACTTGTTGGGAGCACGAGTGCGCAGCCGTGTGGGACTTCCGTGAAGGTACTTTCACCGAAGGCGAGTGCCGGGCCGACACCACTGAGTGCATCGGCGAGCGCCTCGAGCTGTTGTGGAATAGCCCACTCTGCTCGCACGCGCGCTAACGGCTGCAGTGACGATTTCTCCATGATGACCCTAGGCTATCGCCATGAGCAAGCCGATCAAACGTGAATTTGGGTCCCGCACCATCCCCGCATGGAGCACAGGCGAGGGCGGCGAAAACTTCACCGATATCCGTTACGAAGTTGCTGAAGGAATGGCGAAGATTACGATCGATCGCTCAGAAGTTCGCAACGCCTTTCGTCCGCAGACTCTCTTTGAATTAGAGCGCGCCTTTGCGCTCGCTCGCGACAACGATCAAGTCGGCGTCATCATCTTTACTGGCGAAGGCAGCGAAGCATTCTGTTCTGGTGGCGATATCAACGTCCGTGGCGATGATGGTTATCTCGGTGATGATCCCCTCGCAAAGAAGGGCATTGGTCGCCTCAATGTTCTTGATCTGCAGATTCAGATTCGTCGTCTACCAAAACCAGTGGTTGCAATGGTTGCGGGCTGGGCGATCGGTGGCGGTCATGTGCTTCATGTGGTCTGCGATCTGACAATCGCTGCAGATAATGCAAAGTTTGGACAGACCGGACCAATGGTTGGTTCATTCGATGGTGGATATGGCGCAGGTTTACTGGCTGCACACGTTGGCCAGAAGAAGGCGCGCGAGATCTGGTTCTTATGTCGTCAATACGATGCACAAGAAGCTCTTGATATGGGACTCGTTAATACCGTCGTTCCGGTCGCCGAACTCGAAGCTGAAACAGTTTCATGGTGTCGCGAGATGCTTCGCCATTCACCGATGGCCCTTCGCCTCTTGAAGGCTGGATTGAATGCAGCAGATGATGGACTCGCTGGAGTTCAACAACTCGCTGGCGATGCCACCTTGCTCTTCTATATGTCAGAAGAAGGTCAAGAAGGTCGTAATGCCTTCCAAGAAAAGCGCGAACCTGACTTTAGTAAGTTCCCAAAGCGCCCTTAACCCCGATGACTTTCCCTTCCGAAATCTTTAGAGATTTCACGGTGCTTTCAATTCCTATGAAGGCACGCTTTCGGGGAATTGATTACCGAGAAGTCGCGATATTTCAGGGCGATGAAGGGTGGAGTGAGTTCTCTCCATTTCTTGAATATGGCGCAGCGGAAGCAAGCACCTGGCTAAAGGCATCACTAGAGGCTGCTTATAAGCCTTGGCCTACGCTCGTTCGAGAGAGCATTCCTATCAACGCAACGCTTCCAAATGTCTCAATCGATCGTGTGCCAGAGATCCTCGGGCGCTTTCCTGGGTGCACCACTGTAAAGATTAAAGTCGATGACTTCGAAGTCGGCTCCGAACTTGTAGAAGCTACGTTGGATTTCCTGCCGGAAGCTAAGATTCGATTAGATGTGAATGGCGGTTGGACGTTAGAGGAAGCCCTACTTCACCTCTATGACTACAACTTACGATTTGGAAATATCTTCGATTACATCGAACAGCCGTGCCAATCACTTGACGATCTCAAGAAGCTGAAGCGAGAAGTTCCATTTAAGATCGCAGTTGATGAAGGTATCCGTAAGAATTTAGATGCGGCGATGGAACTTTTGGATCAGTATGCAGATATTGCAATTCTTAAATGGGCTCCAGTTGGAGGATTCGAAACTGCTCATGAACTAGCAAGTCGGATCGGACTTCCCGTTGTGATCTCCAGTGCGTTAGAAACTGGCATCGGAATTTCCCAGAGTCTTGCTCTTGCGGCATCCTTCCCAAACCTTGATTACGCCTGTGGGCTTGGTACCGTCTCACTTTTGGAATCCGATATCTGCGAGCCGGCATTCACGCCAGTGGCTGGCCAGATGCAGGTCCGCAGAGCCGAACCAGTGCCAGCACTCTTATCAAAGTATCAAGCTGCGCCAGAGCGCGTAGAGTGGTGGCAGCAAAGAGTGACAGAGATCTGGAATAACGAGTCATTCGCTTCAGTGAAGGAAGGGAGTGGTTGGCGATGAGTATCAATGCAACGAAGTTGGCGCGTCAGACTATTCGCGAACTCCTCGAACTCGGCATTTGTGACTTTGTTATTTCACCGGGGTCTCGCAATGCCCCACTTACCATGGCTATCTTTGAAGCTGCTCAAGTTGGTTTGGCAGACCTACACACGCGATTAGATGAACGCGGAGCAGGGTTTTACGCACTTGGCGTAGCGAAGGCAACGGGCAATTACGTCGTCGTGATCTGTACGAGCGGGACCGCGGTGGCGAACTATCATCCAGCCGCCCTTGAGGCATATCACTCAGATGTGAACGTCCTCTTCCTCACTGCGGATCGCCCAGAACGTCTTCGCAATACTGGCGCGAACCAGACAACGTTGCAGGATGGAATCCTCGCTCCAGTTGAAACCTTTGATTCGGCAACACCACTAAAGCTTGCTGGAATATTGACTGGCGGTCCGGTTCACATCAATCTGCAATTTGATGAACCCCTTCTCAGTGATGAAAAGAGCGATTGGTTAGCGGGATTCACACTGGCTGATCTTGCAGAAGAAATCGGTGAGCGAGAGACACTGCAAACAAGTTCTGCAGGAGTATTAATTGTTGGTCATGATCGAGGCGGTTTCTCGGCAAGTGAGATCGAAGAGTTCGC
>DAINQZ010000017.1:0-17718 GCA_036742235.1 Candidatus Nanopelagicaceae bacterium
CAACTTTGCCCAATGAAGTTGCCCAATGACCGTGCCAGAACCAGGTAAGCCGTTCAGTGAGTGCATGATCGGCTAAGACCATACGATCGAGCCACCACAATTCAAGGTTGAGACGATCTGATTGCATCGCCGCCGCAAAAGCTGTCCGTTCAGGAGTGTTAGGAGTTGGGAAAGGTCCGCGATCAGGAAAGTCTGGTTCAGTAATTGTGGAAAGGCCAGCATCTGTTGGTGGTGGCGTTAAGAGTTTTGCCTGTGCGGCTGGCAGCCCCTTTGCAAGAAGTGCCGCATACTCACCAGGTTTAGGGCCAAAGCCAAAGCGATTGATCAGCCTTGAGATCGCTAACCGATCTTGGGTGTTGGCCATTTAAAGAATCTACTCTTCGCTAGCGGATTAGATAGGGTTGCTGTATGAATTCACGCGAAACTCTCAGAGAAGAGATCCTCAAGAAGGCCGTCGTCCATGGCAAAGTGATCTTGTCATCAGGCAAGGAAGCTGACTATTACGTCGATCTTCGCCGGATTACCCTCGATAGCGTCGCCTCACCGCTCGTTGGTGAAGTCATGCTCGAAGTGACGAAGGATTGGGATTTTGATGCTGTCGGTGGACTCACATTGGGCGCAGATCCAGTCGCAACCGCGATGATGCACGTTGCTGCCTCAAAGGGTCGCAAGCTCGATGCCTTTGTTGTTCGCAAGGCGGAGAAGGCTCATGGGCTACAACGTCGCATTGAAGGCCCAGATGTCGCAGGCCGTCGCGTTCTTGCCGTTGAAGATACATCGACAACTGGTGGATCAGTAATGACAGCGGTTGAAGCACTTCGCGAAGCAGGTGCAATCGTCGTTGGCGTAGCAACTATCGTTGAACGCGGAGCAGCACCACTACTTGCCGAGAATAATCTCGAATATAAGTACGCCTACTCGCTCAGCGATTTGGGATTATAACTAACCGTTCGAGATCACTGACATAGTTCTCAATTTCAACCACTACATCATTATTCCCCCAGTCCTCTGGGGTATGAACCAAAATATTGCGTGCCTTTCTCATTGCCACGAAATCAAATTCTGAAGGCAAATTTAAGCTGCTCTGAATTTCGCGTACAGTTTCGACCAGCCAGACGAAATACATTTTTAAAGCGGCTCGAGCGATCCTCTTAAAGCCCACAGTCATTGTGGATGAGGGCTCTAATGACGATTGCGACTCCCTGATCTCACTGATAAAGAAATGAACTAACTCCGGCGATATTTGATCTTCATAGCGGCTCATAAGGGAAAAAAGTCTTTAGCTGCAAGTGATCGGAATCTCTCGTCGATTCTCGTTAAGTTTATGAGGTACGTTGCAATACCAATATGTGCCGTCACTTCATCCGTGAATGCATTTTCATCTATGTCAAAGGGGAGATCGTAAAGTAATTTTACCCGAGCGGTCTCATAGGGTAGATCGGATGCTACAAATCCTAAAAGCGAGATTTCATTAATCCCATATCGATGAGCAATCTTCTTGATCGCTGCAATATGCGGTAGTAACTCTTCGGGGATGTCACGCACTGAGAGATCCATTTATTCTCCTCATCTTTGAATCCGGAGCCAAAGATAAGAGTGCCAACCGACAGAGGAGTCCATCCGTACACAACCTTCTCTTTGCGATGCAGATATACACACCAAGAAGATACTCAGAATCCTGATTACACGGAGTAGATATTCTTACCGTTCAGGCTGTTAGAAGTGAGGAGCAGGCAAGAACTTAAGAGAGGTGCTTGCGAGTGCGCCACTCTTTGAAGATCTCAAAGGCGAGTGGCAAGACAGTGATGCCAGCGATCACCAAGATGATCTCTGTTAGATACTTTGAGATTGTTGTGGCGAAGGTATTGCCGACGACATAACCACCCCAGATCAGAGTCTGGGTCCAGATGAGTGCACCAACGACGTTCCAGAAGGCATAGGTCTTTGTTGGAACCTTGATCATTCCGGACAATGGATTGATGAGTCCGCGAACGACTGGAATGAAGCGACCAAGGACAATCGCCTTACCGACACCATATTTATGGATGTACTTCTCAGCGCTCTTGAGCTTCTCGGCGTTGAAGAATTTCGAGTTCGGTCGATTAAAGATCTTGACGCCGTAATTCCAACCAAGCCAATGGCCAAATTGGGATCCGATGATCGCAGCCAGCGGGGAGCCAATCGCCACCACGATGATATTGATGTGATGCCCGGTCGACTCAACGCCAATTCCGGCAGCGAAGAGTCCTGCCGTAATAAGTAAGGTATCGCCCGGTAAGCCCACGATCAGAGGGAGTCCGGTCTCGATCGCCAAGATCGCGAAGATGATCGCCAATGCGTAGTTGGAGTTCAGGGCGCTTGTTACGTTGATGAAACTCATGGGGTGGAGCCTACCTTGCCCACTTTCGGGGCTACGGGGGCGAGAGAAGCGCGAAATATGCGCAATATGTCCGTTTTTGCATTGTAAAAAGCCCAATGCGCCCTTTAACCTATGCATGTCGCACGTGACCGGCCTGGCCACTAGAGAAGCAGGCTCGTACTAACCCAACTCAATGAGGAGTAACTCCACGTGTTAAACAGCCCTGCCGTTCAGGTAACCGGAAACAATCTGATCTACGTATACGTAGTTCTCGCTGTCTCCCTGGTTGCGCTCGCTATCGCCTACGCCCTCCGCGCCCAAGTCTTGGCCGCCGATGAAGGCACCGCGAAGATGAAAGAGATTGCCGAAGCTGTCCAAGAAGGTGCAGCTGCCTATCTCAACCGCCAATTTAAGACACTCTCCTACTTTGTAGGAATCGTCTTCGTCCTACTCTTTGCCCTTCCTGGCCATACCGATATCCGTGTCGGCCGATCCATCTTCTTCCTCGTCGGTGCGCTTTTCAGTGCATCTGTCGGATACAACGGCATGTGGCTTGCAGTGCGCGCAAATGTTCGCGTTGCAGAAGCTGCTCGTCAGAAGTCAGCAGTCAATGCTGTGAAGATCGCCTTCCGCACCGGTGGCGTTGTCGGAATGACAACCGTTGGTCTCGGATTACTCGGCGCCTCACTTGTTGTGATTATCTACCGCGAAAATGCACCTGCAGTTCTTGAAGGCTTCGGCTTCGGTGCAGCGATGCTTGCGATGTTCATGCGTGTTGGTGGCGGTATCTTCACCAAGGCAGCAGATGTCGGCGCAGATCTCGTCGGTAAGGTCGAACAGAATATTCCAGAAGATGACCCACGTAACGCTGCAACCATTGCAGATAACGTCGGCGATAACGTCGGTGACTGTGCTGGTATGGCCGCTGACCTCTTCGAGTCATATGCAGTGACACTCGTTGCAGCACTCATCTTGGGTAAGGCAGGTTTCGGTGATGCCGGACTTATTTATCCATTGATCGTTCCTGCAATCGGTATCGTTACAGCGATCATCGGTATCTTCATTACCAAGCTCCGCGCTACAGATAAGTCAGCAATGACAGCGATTAATCGCTCATTCTTCATGTCTGCAATCATCTCTGCAGTCCTCGTTGGTTTTGCAACATTTACATATCTACCAACATCACTCAAGCAACTCTCTGGTCTCTCAACCGAAGCCGCTAATGCTGGCGTAAATCCACGTGTTTTGGCCTTCGGCGCAGTATTGATCGGAATCGTTCTTGCAGCTGCTATCCAGCTTCTTACTGGCTTCTTCACTGAAGTTGGCAAGCGTCCAGTAAACGATGTTGCAGCTTCATCTAACACAGGTGCAGCAACAGTCATCCTCGCTGGTATCTCAGTTGGTTTTGAATCTGCTGTTTATTCAGCACTTCTTATCGCTGCTGGTGTATTCGGTGCTTTCTTGCTCGGACATGGTTCGATCGTCTTGAGCTTGCTCGCCGTATCACTTGCCGGAACCGGATTACTCACCACTGTCGGCGTTATCGTCGCAATGGATACCTTCGGTCCGATCTCAGATAACGCGCAAGGCATTGCAGAAATGTCAGGCGACGTTAAGGGTGAAGGCGCACAGATCCTCACTTCCCTTGATGCTGTCGGTAACACAACCAAGGCGATCACTAAGGGAATTGCAATCGCAACTGCAGTACTTGCTGCGACTGCGCTCTTCGGTGCATTCACTGATGCAATCAAGAAGGCGGTCTCTGATGGTGGATTCACGATCAAGGAAGCCGCATCCCAATTTAGTGGCGTACTCGATGTTGCTAATCCACGTAACTTGGTTGGCTTGATCATCGGTGCCGCAGTCGTCTTCATGTTCTCTGGTCTTGCAATCAACGCGGTTAGCCGCGCTGCTGGCGCTGTTGTGAACGAAGTTCGCGAACAGTTCCGCTTGCACCCAGGAATCATGAAGGGCACAGAGAAGCCAGAATATGGTCGCGTTGTTGATATCTGTACTCGTGACTCATTGCGCGAACTCGCAACACCTGGCCTGCTCGCCGTTATGGCTCCTATCGCAGTTGGATTCGGGCTTGGCGTCGGCGCACTTGGTGCATACCTCGCAGGTGCAATCGGCACAGGTACTTTGATGGCAGTCTTCTTGTCGAACTCAGGCGGCGCTTGGGATAACGCAAAGAAGATGGTCGAAGATGGCAACCACGGTGGCAAGGGATCTGAATCCCATAAGGCCACAATCGTGGGCGATACCGTCGGAGATCCATTTAAAGATACTGCCGGTCCTGCAATCAACCCATTGATCAAGGTGATGAACCTTGTGGGTCTACTTATTACCCCTGCTGTAGTCAGCTTGGCCCTTGGTGGACATAACGCCATCAACAAGGCGATTAGCGCTGGAGCAGTTCTTGTGATTATCTTTGCGATAGTGCGATCACGTCGAGGTTCGACAGCTATCGCTTAACGCAGGATTTCAGAAGAGAGAAGTACCAGTTAGACCATGACAAAGTTAGTGATCGTCGAGAGCCCCGCCAAGGCAAGAAAAATTGGCGGGTATCTCGGCGATGACTATGTTGTAGAAGCATCAGTCGGACATATTCGCGATCTACCTCAACGCGCAGCCGACATCCCAGCCGAATATAAGAAGGTCGCTTGGGCTAAAGAGGGCGTCAATATTGAAGATGACTTTGCTCCGCTCTATGTCATCAATCCAGATAAGAAGAAGAAGGTCTCAGAGCTCAAGGCTCTGATGAAAGATGCCGACGAACTCATCCTCGCAACGGATGAGGACCGCGAAGGTGAAGCGATCGCCTGGCACTTGATCGAAGTATTACGTCCCAAGATTCCAGTTCGTCGCATGGTCTTCCATGAGATCACTGAAGATGCGATTAAAGAAGCCGCCGTTAATACCCGCGATCTCGATTATCGCCTGGTCGATGCGCAAGAGACCCGTCGCGTATTAGACCGTCTCTTTGGTTATCGCCTCTCGCCAGTGCTCTGGAAGAAGGTGATGCCGCGTATTTCAGCGGGCCGCGTCCAATCTGTTGCAACTCGTTTGATTGTTGAACGCGAACGCGAGCGAATGGCATTCGTATCAAGTTCATGGTGGGATGTTAAAGCTGCTACCGATCAGAACTTCACCGCACGTCTTATCTCACTCGATGGCAAGAAGGTTGCGACTACTAACGACTTCGATGACAAGGGTCAGTTCAAGGCGAAGTCCACCAAAGATGAGATTCTCTTGCTTGATGAAAAGCTAGCACGCGATCTCACCGAACAACTTACCGGCGAACAACTCACCGTTATTAGTACTGAAGAGTCACCACGCACCGAAAGACCTAAGGCGCCATTCACCACTTCAACGATGCAACAAGATGCTGGCTCACGTCTTGGTTGGGGCGCACAGATCACGATGCGCATCGCACAACGCCTTTACGAAAATGGTTACATCACTTATATGCGTACCGACTCGGTATCGCTCAGCGCTGCAGCAATCAACGCGGCACGATCTTCCGCACAGGCGCTCTACGGTAAAGAGTATGTACCCGATGCACCGCGTTATTACGAAGGTAAGTCAAAGAATGCCCAAGAAGCGCACGAAGCGATTCGCCCTGCCGGTGATACTTTCAAGACGCCGGGTGAACTTGCACCAGAGTTATCACGCGATGAGTTTGCGCTCTATGACTTAATCTGGAAGCGCACGATCGCATCGCAGATGGCCGACGCAAAGAAGATGCAGGCGCGCGTTGACTTTGAAGCGAAGACATTGGATGACAAGGTTGCGACCTTCCGCGCGAACGGATCGATCATCACCTTCCCAGGATTTTTAGCAGCATATGACGATATCGAGACTGAAGATGGAAAGAAGGATGAGGACGAGGCAAAGACGAAGTTGCCACCGATGTCCAAGGGGCAGAAGGTCAACGTCACCGACTTCTCATGCGAAGGCCACGATACAAAGCCGCCAGCGCGCTTTACCGAGCCAACCCTTGTAAAACGCCTAGAAGAGCTTGGTATTGGCCGTCCTTCAACCTTCGCCTCGATCATTCAGACGATTCAAGATCGTGGTTATGTCACCAAGCGCGGCCGCGCACTTGTTCCTACCTTCTTGGCATTCTCTGTCACTGGGTTACTCGAACAACACTTCGGCAAGCTCGTTGATTACGAATTCACCGCTTCGATGGAAGAAGATCTCGACAAGATCGCAAATGGCGAACAAGAACGCGTCGCCTGGCTCACCACTTTCTTCTACGGCCATGATGATGTTCCGGGCCTTGAATTCTTAGCGCAAGACCTTGGCAATATCGATGCGCAGCAGATCAACACCATGAAGTTGAGCGACGATATCGAAATTCGCGTCGGTCGATTTGGTGCTTATGTACAACAAGGCGTTGGCGATGAACGTAAGTTCGCGAATATTCCAGAGAACATCGCTCCTGATGAGATGACGCTCGCACTTGCGATCGAGCTTCTCGCAAAGCCATCAGGTGAGCGCGAACTCGGTATCGATCCATCAACAAACCTTCCGATCATTGCTAAGTCCGGTCGTTATGGTCCATATGTCACTGAAGTCTTACCCGAACCAGAGATGGTTGTAGATAAGAAGACCGGTGAATTAAAGAAGCCACGGAAGAAGAAGGATGCACCAAAGCCAAAGACCGCATCACTTCTCTCGACGATGGATCTTGACTCCATCACCTTTGATGATGCGCTCAAGCTGCTCTCGTTGCCACGCAATATCGGTCAATACGAAGGTGTCGATATCACCGTGCAGAATGGCCGTTACGGTCCATATATGACTCATGGCGCTGATTCACGCACGCTCACATCTGAAGAGCAGATCTTTACGATCACACTTGATGAAGCGATCGATATTTATAAACAACCCAAGGTTCGTCGTGGACGCGGTGCACCAAAGCCACCTTTGAAAGAACTTGGCGCAGATCCTGCCACCGGCCGAAACCTCATTATTAAAGATGGTCGCTTTGGTATGTACATCACCGATGGTGAGACCAATGCGACCTTGCGCCGCGGGGATACCGTCGAATTCATGACGATCGAGCGTGGCCTCGAGCTCTTGGCCGGCCGCCGCGCCTGGGAGGCCGAGAACGGTGGCGCCCCTAAGAAGAAGGTAAAGAAGGCTGCGGTAAAGAAGTCCGCTGCGACGAAGACCAAGGTCATCAAGAAGGCGACCGTGAAGAAAAGTGCGAAGAAGACTGGCAAGTCTTCAGTAAAAACCGCATAAACTGCGGAGTATGTCACTTACCAATAATCCCTTCGCCGTCCGCAGCACACTCGAATACGAGCTCCCGCCCTACGCGCAGATCAAGGAAGAGCATTACCTTCCCGCCTTCTATGCCGGCTTTGAAGAGCACCTTGCTGAGATTCAGGCGATTATTGATACACCGACCACGACATTTGAGAACACCATCGTTGCAATGGAGCGAGCTGGACAATTACTAGGCCGCGTTGCACGTGTCTTCTTCAACATCACATCAAGTGATACCAATCCAAACCTTGAGAAGATCGAAGGCGAGATCGCACCAAAGTTAGCAGCGCACCAAGATGCAATCACTCTCAACCCTGCACTCTTCGCACGGATCAAGACTCTGCATGAGCAGAAGGATTCATTGGGACTCAACGAGGAAGATGCCTGGTTATTACATAAGTACTACAACGATTTCATTCACGCCGGTTCACATCTCTCTGCCGAACAGCGCGAGACTCTCAAGGGAATCAACGAAGAGCTCTCAAAGTTAGATACCGAATTCTCTAAGCGACTACTTGCAGATACCAAAGACCTTGCAGTTGTAGTCGATGATGTCGCCGAACTTGATGGCCTCACACCAAACCAGATTGCCGCATGTGCAGCGGCAGCTAAAGATCGCGGCCTTGACGGCAAGTGGTTGATCGGTGCCGTGAACTTCACCGGCAATCCAATCCTTACCTCACTCACTAATCGCTCACTTCGCGAGCGAATCATGAAGGCCTCTCTGGAAAAGGGTGGTCGTGGCAATACCAATGACACTCGCGAGGTCTTGGTCCAGATGGCTGCACTTCGCGCAAAGCGAGCAGAACTCTTTGGTTTTAAGAGCCATGCCGACTATGTCTTGAGTATTCAGACTGCGAAGAAGCCAGAGAATGTTCATGCGATGCTTCGCCAAATCGCACCAAGTGCGGTTAATAATGCGAAGAAGGAGGCCGCTGATATTCAGGCAGCGATCGGAAGTGATTTCACTATCGAGAGTTGGGATTGGGATTTCTACACTGAGAAGGTTCGCCAAGCGAAGTACAACTTAGATAGCGCAAAGATGCGCGAGTACTTCGAACTTGAGACCGTCTTACGCGATGGCGTCTTCTATGCGGCCGGCAAACTCTTCGGACTCTCCTTCAAAGAACGCCCAGATCTCATTTCTTATCACCCAGAGTCTCGCGCCTTTGAAGTCTTCAATGAAGATGGTACAAAGCTCGGTCTCTACCTGGCAGATTTCTACACACGTGATTCAAAGCGCGGTGGCGCCTGGATGAATTCTCTAGTCAATCAGAACTTCCTCTTCGATCAACTTCCTGTTGTCTGTAACAACCTCAATATTCCAAAGCCACCTGCAGGTGAGCCAACACTCATTACTTTGGCCGAGACCACAACTCTCTTCCACGAGTTCGGTCATGCACTCCATGGCCTACTTTCCAATGTTAAGTACCCGCGTACGTCAGGCACATCTGTCGAACGCGACTTCGTTGAGTTCCCATCACAGGTTAATGAGATGTGGATTATGTGGCCAGAGGTCTTGGACAACTATGCACGTCACTATGTGACTGGTGAGAAGTTCCCACAAGAGTGGCGCGACAGCTTGAAGGCATCCGAGACTTTCAATCAGGGACATGCAACAACAAGTTATCTTGCAGCTGCAGTACTGGATCTCGCTTGGCACCAATTGCCTGCCGGCACTGTGGTCGATGATGTCTTCGAATTCGAACGAAAGGCACTTGAAGATTACGGCCTGCTTTATGGTCCGGTCCCTACCCGTTATCGATCTACCTACTTCGCCCATATCTTCGCAAGTGGTTATTCGGCGGGTTATTACGGTTATATCTGGTCGGAAGTACTCGATGCCGAGACGGTCGATTGGTTTAAGGAGTCAGGTGGCCTGACCCGTAAGAACGGTGATCACTTCCGTAAGGAACTCTTAGGGCGCGGTGGATCGATCGATACCATGCAGATGTTCCGCAACTTCCGTGGCCGCGATGCCGCTATCACACCACTTATCAAGCGACGGGGTCTCTAAGTGAAGATTGTTGAACCACACCACGACGGCAGTCCACTCTATGTGAGTAACTCTGGACCGAAGCCGGGTGAGAAGGTAACTCTCTCTGTTCGAGTTCCACATAGTTACCCAGCAACAGGTCTGCATCTTCGTATATATCACGATGGTGAAGCTCGCTACTTCCCCCTTACCAAGGATTCAAAGATCACGAGCACCGATGAGAGTTGGTGGCGTGTCAAAGTTGAGATGATGAATGTGCAGAATTCATATCGATTCTTGATTGCTAATGGCACGACATATACCTGGCTGACTGCGGCAGGCATGCGTGATTTCGAGCCAAATAGCAATACTGACTTTAAATTACTTGCTAAGCCTAAGTATCCCGAATGGATCTCACAACGCGTTCTCTACCAGATCTTCCCAGATCGATTTGCAACATCGGGAAAGAGCCGAAAGCTACCGAAGTGGGCGATACCTCAAAAGTGGGAAGATGCACACAACGGCAAGTACAAGAGTGGTGGCCAAGATTTCTATGGTGGAGATTTCGCCGGAATCGAATCGAAGCTGTCATATATTGAAGAACTTGGCGTTGGTGGTATCTACTTCACGCCGATCTTCGCCTCACAGAGCAACCACCGTTATGACGCAACCAGCTTTGACCATGTTGATCCACTGCTCGGTGGCGATAAAGAGTTTCTAAGTTTCCTGAAAGCGACACGCAAGAAGAAGCTCAAAGTCATCATTGATCTCACAACTAATCACGTAGGTGTTGGCCACACATGGTTCACCAAAGCGAAGAAATCCAAGAGTGCTAAAGAGCGCGGTTACTTCTTCTGGGATAAGAAGAGCCCATTTGGCTACATCGGTTGGTTCGACCTTGCCTCACTTCCTAAGTTGAACTTCGCCTCAAAGGCGCTGCGCACCGCGTTATATAAAGGGAAGAGCTCTGCCTTACAGCGTTGGCTGCGCCCACCATTCTCACTCGATGGTTGGCGTATCGATGTTGGAAATATGACCGGTATTTATCGGGATGAAGATCATCACGATGAAGTCGTTCGCGAGATCCGTGAAGTGATGGATTCAGTCAGCCCACATGCTTGGCTGGTTGCAGAGAACGCGGATATGCAGCCTGTTGATCTTGATGGTTCAAGCTGGCATGGCACAATGAATTACCAAGGCTTTGCTCGGCCATTGTGGAGTTGGATCAACCACAAGGCAGATATCCGGCCTGGCGGACAAGGTATGCCAGTTGCGATGCCAGTTATTACAACCCAACAATTTGTTTCAACGATGCGCGAGTTCAATGGTGGAATTCCATGGCGCTCACTTCTTGCCAGCATGAATCTCTTAGATTCACACGACACGGCACGTATGCGAAACATTGTCGGTGGTGATCGCGACTTGCATCTTTCTGCGATGACACTTTTACTTACTTATCCTGGTGTGCCATCGATCTTTGCTGGCGATGAACTCGGTCTACAAGGTGCATGGGGCGAGGCTGCTCGCACGCCGATGCCATGGGGCCGCGAAGATCTTTGGGATCACGATTTCCTTGCTGCAACCAAGAAGTTAATTGCAATTCGTTCTCGATCTTCCGCACTCGCTGATGGCGGCTTGCGCTTCTTGGCTGTTGAAGAGGATCACTTCATCTTTATGCGCGAACTCAAAGGCGAGAGCATCTTCGTTCTCATTAGTCGCCAGCCACTAGCAAAGGTAAAGGGCGCACCACTTACTCCTGACGCCTTCGCCCTTGAGGGCTACACCTCACTCTTTGATTCCCCGTCGGCCCAGATCTGGCAGAAAAAGGGATAATTCATCAATTTTTATAACATTTTGTAATCTTAAATTTGCAGCCTTGCAGCCCAATAACAGTTCTGTAACGATCGCTGATAAGGGTCGAAGCAGGCTTCTCTACACAGGAATAACAGGTATTTTTACCCTCAGCAAGAGTGGGTGGCACCAGGCCTCCCTGCATTAATCCCTCGGTACCTCTAAGAAAAAGGATAGCGACTATGAAAAAGCGCTTTGGATTAGCTTCAGCTGTTGTTGCAGCTGCACTAGCCGTTTCAGGCTTTGCAGTACCAGCACACGCTGCAGGTAAGACACTTACAATTTGGGCGGACTCTTCACGTACGCCTGTACTCAAGAAGCTCGTTGCCTCATGGGCAGCAGCAAATAACGTCACAGTGAATGTCGTTTCACAGACCGATACCAACAACAACTTCCAAGCAGCAGCTCCTAAGGGCGTTGGACCAGACATCATCGTCGGTGCACACGACTGGACCGGAACTCTCGCTGCTTCAGGTTTGATCGAGCCAATGACTGGTGTTTCAACTGGTTCATTCGATCCAGCATCAATAAGCGCTTTCTCGTACAACGGTCGCCTCTGGGGCGTTCCATTTGGTACTGAGAACATCGCACTTGTAACAAACCTCAACCTTGTTCCAGCTGGCGCACCAACAACATGGGCTAGCCTGGAATCAACAGCACTCGCACTTAAGTCTTCAGGTAAGACAACATCTGGTCTCTTCATCCCATGCGGTGGAGCTAACAGCTGCGATCCTTACCACCACGCATTCCTTAACTTCGCTCTCGGTGGCTATGTCTTCCAGAACAAGTCAGGTCGCTTGAATCCTAAGGATGTCGGTCTTGCATCAAAGGCATTCCTTGCAAACGCAGGATTAGTTGATAAGTGGGTTTCAGAAGGTTTGATCTCAAAGGAATCTGCAACTGGTGATGACTACAACTTCAAGTCATTCTTCTCTGACAAGGCACCATTCATGATTACCGGGCCTTGGGAGCTTTCAGCCATTAAGGCAAGCGGAGTTCCTTACCAGATCTCAGCAATTCCAAATCCAGTCGGTGCTGGCAATGCTGCACCATTCGCTGGTTACCAGGGTGTCTACTTGAGCCACTACTCAACTAACCGCCTCTTGGCTCGTCAGTTCATCAACCAGGTTGTATCAACCGACGCATTCCAGCTCGGTCTTTACAACGACCAAGGTCGTCCACCAGCCCTTCTCTCTGCGATCAAGTCGATCTCAAGTGATAAGGATCTAGCGGGCTTTGCAGCTGCTGGAGTTGGTGCAACACCAATGCCTAACATTCCACAAATGGGTTCAGTCTGGACCGATTTCGGTAATGCTTGGGGCGCTGTCTTGAACGGAAAGCTCAAGACCGCAGCCGCATTCACACAGGCAGCAGCCAATATCAAGAAATTGATTGGCTAATTGACTAAATAGTCAAGTAAGAAAGTAGCTTGATTAAGTACTGAAGTGACTGGCGGGGGTTTTCAATAAAGCCCCCGCCAGTTACTCTTTCTAGAGATAGTTTTACCTTTGAGAGACACGACCATTAGTTAGAGGCAACGTGAATATCTTCGCAGTGAAAAATCCATCAAAGACCTTTGGCCTCTTGATGAAATTGGCAGCCATGGGATCGATCAATGGCTTTGCACTCTGGGCTATTCCACTCCTTCTTAAGAATCACACCTATGGCTTTGCCGCATATTTCGTCTTCGCCACACTAGTACTCGATGTCATCTACTTCTCGGGTCGTAAATTTATCCCCGCGAAATACATTGCACCTGGCGTTCTCCTGCTTATGCTCTTCTCGGTCTATCCATCGATCTATACCGGGTACGTAGCCTTCACAAACTATTCAACTGGCCATGTCATTGATAAGAAGACGGCAATCAGCGAGATCATCGCGAACTCTTACCAAACTGATGCAAATGCCACACCTATTCCAATGACCGTTGCGACCGATGCAGTGAGCGGAAAACTCACACTTTTGCTTGCGATTCCCAAGGTCGGTCCCGAAGCAGGTACCACCAATGGCCTCACTCCGCTCTCGGCTGATTCAGTAACCTTAGATTCCAAAGGTTTTATTACCGCGGCAAAGGGTTATAAAGTCCTGACCTCTGATCAAACCAATGCCCAGACTGATGCGCTTACCGCGCTTAAAGTCCCAGGACCGAATGGCACGGTTTATGTAGCGAATGACCTTCAGACCGCCCAGCAAGAAGTGCAAACACTTTCTTATAACGCCGCTACAGATACGATCACCAACAGCCAGAGCGGTGAAACATATAAGCCAGATAACAATGGCGAGATGGTGAACGCATCTGGCACCGTATTGCAGCCAGGCTGGACCCAAGTCGTCGGGTGGCGAAATTTTAGTTATGTTATCCACGATAAAACATTCCGTCAGCCACTCTTCCAGGTTTTGTGGTGGACCTTCGCCTTTGCGATCTTGGTTGTCACAACCACATTCTTCGCAGGCCTTGCTCTCGGTCTCGCACTTAACCATCCCAAGCTACGGGCCAAGAAGATCTATCGCTCACTTTTGATCATTCCTTATGCGATGCCAGGTGTCCTTGCAGCTCTCGTCTGGGTGGGTATGTATAACCAAGATACTGGTGTGATTAACCGAATGTTCGGTATCCATGTCCCTTGGCTGACTTCACCATGGTGGGCAAAGGCTGCGATCTTGATTCAACAATTATGGGCAGGTTCGCCTTACATGTTCTTGATTGCAACGGGGGCGATCCAGGCATTGCCTTCTGAAGTCTTAGAAGCGGCGTCGGTCGATGGCGCATCACCACGTCAGGTATTTACCAAGATCAAGTTGCCATTAGTTCTTCTCACTCTTTCACCACTCTTGATTGCCTCTCTGGCCTATAACTTCTCTAACTTCAACGCGGTCTACTTGCTAACCGGCGGTGGGCCACTGATGCAGAATTCAGGTGGACTCGCTGGATCTACAGACATCTTGATCTCTTATACCTATAAGTTGGCCTTTAACTCTGGTGAAGGTTCTAACTACGGCCTTGCGAGCACAGTCTCATTCCTCAACTTCTTACTCGTAGCCAGCCTCTCGCTCTACGGCTTTAGTAAGAGTCGGACAATGGAGAACATGAACTAATGACAACTCTTACTGAAAAGCCAATGACTACCTCCAAGGTTATTGTTCAAAAGGCGAAGCCAATGACCGCCCGCGCCTGGTTTAAAACCCTTGCCTGGCGCCATGCGGTAGCGATCTTTGCAATCTCCTTCGCTCTCTTTCCATTTTTGTGGATGGCATCTGCCGCATTTAACAATGATAATGATGTGAGTAATCAGCAATTGATTCCACCTCATCCTGGTTTCAATAACTTCCATATTCTCTTCAACGACCCGAACTATCCATACACCAGCTGGATTAAGAACTCGGTTCTGATCGCCTCTGTCACATCTTTCTTGCAGCTAGCGGTTGCAGCATCCGCTGCGTATGCACTCAGTCGCTTCCGCTACAAAGGCCGCAAGACGACGCTGATGACAATTTTGGTCGTGCAGATGTTCCCTCAGCTTCTTGCCATCGCATCGCTCTATCTCATCCTTGCCGATCTTGGTAAGAGTATTCCTTTCATGCATATTGGAAATATCTCAGCTCTGATCGTCGTCTTTGTCGGTGGCTCACTTGGCGTGAACTGCTGGATGCTCAAGGGCTTCTTCGACACGGTGCCACAAGAGCTAGATGAATCAGCAAAGATAGATGGCGCAAGTCATGCTCAGATCTATTTCCGAATTATCTTGCCATTAGTGCGCCCAGTGCTCGCTGTGATTTTCTTGCTCTCCTTCATCGGCGCAATGAACGAATACGTCTTGACATCGATCATTATCGGAAATGGTAACCAATCCCACCTCACAGTTGCAGTAGGTATGCAAGGCTTCATCTCTAGCGCATATCAAAAGAACTGGGGACCATTTGCCGCCGGATCATTGATGGCATCGGTGCCAGTCATTGCACTCTTTATGTTCTTACAGCGCTTTGTTGTCACTGGGCTTACTGCCGGCTCAACCAAGGGATGAGAATTCGCAGATTTGCTGTAGTGGCTGCAATTCTGGGGTTAGCACTGAGTAGTAACTCCTTGCTCACCGCAGGGCATGCTGATGATCTCACCGCTCTCGCACAACCAGTTGCTCGTGGGGATTTAAGCGCGCAATCTGTCTACTTTGTGATGACAGATCGCTATGCAAATGGTGACACCTCCAATGATTCAGCCGGGCTGACAGGCGCTGCCGCAGTTTTGAATAGCGGCTTTGATCCAAGCAGCCCTGGCTACTATCACGGTGGCGATTTCAAAGGTCTCACCGCACACCTTCCCTATATCAAAGGCTTGGGCTTCACATCAATCTGGGTGACGCCACCTGTTGCTGGCCAATATATTCAATCTGGCTCGGCCGATTACCATGGCTATTGGGGTCTGGACTTTACGACTATCGATCCACATCTTGGAACGGAAGCCGATTTCAAGAACTTTATCGATACCGCTCACTCGCTTGGCTTAAAGATTATTCTCGATATTGTCGTCAATCACACCGCAGATGTTATTCAATATAAGAACAATAACTATTCCTATATCTATGCCAATCAACTTCCCTATAAGACCTGCGCTGGCAAGCCATTCGATTCTACGAAGTATGCCGAACTTCCAACATTCCCAAAGCTCTGCGCAAATGTCTCATTCCCATACGTGCCATATGTTCCTAATGGCCTCAAGAACGCAAAGAAGCCAGCATTTCTCAATGATGTGACGAACTATCACAACCGTGGCAATACAACGTTCAATGGTCCTTCAAATCTCGATGGCGATTTTGTAGGACTTGATGATCTCTTCACTGAAAAACCTGATGTCCTCAAGGGTGAGATCGCACTCTGGTCGAGTTGGATTACTCGATTTAATATCGATGGATTCCGAATCGACACGGCTCAATATGTGAACCCCGAGTTTTGGAATAAGTTCATTCCGGCGATCCTTAAAGTTGCGCATGCCAACGGCCACACCAGCTTCCCGATCTTTGGTGAGATCTCAAACTCTGACCCAGCTTTCACATCTCAATTTGTGACTGAGCAGTCTTATCCAAGTGTCTTGGACTTCCCATTCCAATCTGTCGCACAAAGTTTTGTGATTTCATCTGGTGGCGGCAAGAATTTAGCGGCCTTCTTTAATACCGATGATTATTACACCACGGCAACAACTAGCTCGTATGGTCTTGCCACCTTTTTAGGTAACCACGATATGGGCCGTATCGGTATGAATATTTATAACGCAGCCCTAGGCGAGGGAGATGCTGCAATCTTGCAGCGCGATGAGCTCTCCGACGCGGTCTTGCTCCTACTTCGTGGTGGCCCAAGCATCTATTACGGAGATGAGAAGGGGATGACCGGCACAGGCGGAGATCAACAAGCGCGCCAAGATATGTTCTCTACCCAAGTCACGGACTGGCAGAGTGAATATCGCATCGGTGGCTCACCGATCGGCACACAGAGCGCCTTCGATCTCACCAACCCCATGGAGAAAGTCATCACCGATCTCCAAGGGTTGTATGCCCAATACCCAGCGCTAAAGAATGGCACACAACAAGTCCGATACGGCCAGGGAGATCTCTTTGCGGTTAGTCGCTTCGCGGGAAAGCAAGAGTTTGTCGTTGCTTTTAACGATGGCACAGATCCACAGACTTTCACAACGCCGGTATCAACCGTCGGCACATCATGGACGCCGGTCTCAGGATCGGCAACGGATCTCTCTTCAACAGGCTCAAACCTTACGATGACACTTCAGCCACGTAGCTGGGTGGTCCTCAAGGCTGCTGATGACTTCACACCACAGCTAGCAAATCTCTCGATCAAACTCAACACACCGGAAGTTGATTACAACACCCAGAACTGGGTGGCGCTGACGGCGACCGTTCCGGGAAATGATTTTGAAACTGTGACCTTTGATGTAAAGACTAAAGGTGGCAAGTGGGTATCACTGGGTAGCACTGATCGTCGCACCTATGCCTATCAAGATACTAAGGGTGGACTCTTCCGCACCTATCTACACCCACGACAATACAAGTCCGGGACAGTGCTGACGATTGTTGCAGTCGTGAAGGATGCTAAAGGTAGCGTTGTGGCATCCAACCAACTGAACTACAAGATCTCTTACGTTTCGTAACTAAGAGCGAAGCCAGAAGCGCAACGCCTGATCGACATAACTCGCCCACGACTTCTCACTATGGCTGGTGCGTTCAAATACCTTGCTCGATAAGTTCTG
>DAINQZ010000018.1:0-7180 GCA_036742235.1 Candidatus Nanopelagicaceae bacterium
TAAAACTGGAGCGGGTGACCGGGATCGAACCGGCATGGCCAGCTTGGAAGGCTGGGGCTCTACCATTGAGCTACACCCGCATTTTCATGCAGTTCCTGCTACCTGGGGTGGGGCCAGATTTGGCTCCTCCTTGGGTCAGGGGATAGGTTACAGACTCGGTTAGGAGAAGGGAATTTCACCCCTTAGACTCCTCACTTACGCCACGGGGCGTAGCGTAGTGGCTAGCGCGCCTGCTTTGGGAGCAGGAGACCGGGAGTTCGAATCTCCCCGCCCCGACCAGCATTTCAACCCAAGTGAGATATCTAGATCCGGACCACATGGTCTGATTACCTGAGGAGATACGTGAAAAGCTCTGTAGCGAAAGTCAATGAGACCCGCGTCAAGATTGATATCGAAGTAACTTTTGAAGAGCTTGCACCACATATCGCTAGTGCTTACAAAGCTATCGGTGCATCAATCAACATCCCAGGTTTCCGTAAGGGCCACGTTCCTAATGCAATGATCGAGAAGCGCGTCGGTCGAGGTGCGATTCTTGATGAGGCAGTGAACGCTGGACTCCCCTCTTTCTACACACAGGCTGCAAAAGAGAACAATGTAAAAGTCATTGGTCGCCCAAATGTAGATATCAAAGAGCTCGTTGATAACGAGAAGCTCGTCTTCGAAGTTGAAGTAGATGTCCGCCCCGAGATCACACTTCCAAATTTCTCTGAGATCACACTCGAAGTTGAAGATGTCGCTGTTGGCGATACCGAGATTGCAGAACAGGTTGATGCACTCCGCGCTCGCTTCGGAACTCTCACAACAATTGAGAAGGCTGCCGAAAAGGGAAGCTTTGTCACAATCGATCTCGTCGCATCAAAGGATGGCGTTGAACTCGAAGGTGGCGTAGCTAAAGATATTTCTTACGAAGTTGGCTCTGCATCAATGATTGATGGACTTGATGAAGCGATCATCGGCCTCAACGCTGGTGAGGCAAAGCGTTTCAGTGCGACTCTCGTTGGTATGCCAGAAGGCGAGACCGGCGATATCGATGTAACAGTCAAGGCTGTTAAGAATCGTGAACTTCCACCACTTGATGATGCCTTCGCACAACTCGCATCAGAGTTTGAAACTCTTGATGAACTCCGTGCAGATATTGCAAAGCGTCTAGAGCGTGTTAAGACTTTGGAACAAGGATCACATGCACGCGATCTCTTGGTTGAGAAGCTCTTCGCAGATCTCACCATCCCACTTCCACAGAACATCATTGATGATGAAGTAAACGATCACCTTGAAAAGGAAGGCCGCCTCGAGGATGCAGCGCACCGCGCTGAAGTCACCGAGCAGACCATCCAGGCGATCAAGCAGGAGATCCTCTTCGACACGATCGTCGATGCTGAGCAGGTCTCGGTCAATGAGAACGAACTCACTGAATATTTGGTCCGCGCATCACAGCGTTATGGCATGACTCCTGATCAATTCATCAAGGAGATCTCAGAAGCTGGTCAGATCAACTCGATGGTTTCAGAAGTTGCACGCGCAAAGGGGCTCGCAGGAGTCTTGGGTCGCGTCACTGTGAAGACCAAGTCTGGCAAGGTCGTTGATCTCGAGGCGCTCGCGCCAAAGCAAGCTGCAGCCGAGTAATTCCGCCTTCGGGCAGCAATATCTCTCCCAGCGAACAACCCCACGCCTGATTCCGCCTTTTTGCGGAAGCATTTTGGGCAAAAGATTGTTAATGTCGTAACAGAGAAAAGAGAGAGGTCTACTCGTAATGACTTTCAACCCTGCAGAACCGTTTAGCGCCCGCGCTGCTTCAGCGCTCGGTGGCTACCTAGACGATCAGGTCTATCAGCGCCTGCTCCGTGAACGCATCATCTTTATGGTCGGCCAGGTTGAAGACAACATGGCAAATGCCATCGCAGCTCAGATGCTCTTGCTCGCTGCCGAAGATCCAGTTAAAGATATTTATTTGTACATCAACTCACCTGGTGGATCTGTCACTGCAGGTATGGCGATCTATGACACGATGCAATACATCAAGAACGATGTTGCAACCGTATCAATGGGCCTTGCCGCATCAATGGGTCAGTTCCTTCTCACAGCAGGTGCAGTCGGAAAGCGTTACGCCCTTCCTAACTCTCGCATCCTGATGCACCAACCACTCAGCGGTATCGGTGGAACAGCGACCGAGATCAAGATCCAGGCCGAACAGACCATGTTCACCAAGCGTCGTATGGCTGAATTGATCGCACATCACTCTGGTCAGACCTTTGAACAGATCACACAAGATTCAGATCGTGACCGTTGGTTCACATCAGAGGAGGCTCAGAAGTACGGCCTCGTAGATCACGTCGTATCGTCGGCATCACAGGTAGCAGGAAGCGGTGGAACAGCATGAATGATTTCTCAGTAGATCGCGTCCACGAGATCACCTCTCGCTACATCCTTCCAACTATTGAAGAGAAGACCGCATACGGCTACAAGCGTCTTGATCCGTACACCAAGCTCTTTGAAGAGCGCATCATCTTCTTGGGCCAGGGAATCGATGACACCGTTGCAAACGATGTCATGGCACAGCTTCTGACTCTTGAGTCGATGGATCCAGATCGCGACATCATGATGTACATCAACTCACCAGGTGGATCTTTCACCGCGTTGACTGCCATCTATGACACGATGCAATTTGTTCGTCCTGACATCATGACCGTCTGCCTTGGTCAAGCGGCTTCAGCTGCAGCGATCTTGCTCGCAGGTGGCGCACCGGGAAAGCGCATGGCGCTCGAACATGCTCGCGTCTTGATCCACCAGCCATATTCAGAGGGCGGCGGACAGGCATCAGATATCGAGATCCAGGCAGCTGAGATCATGCGTATGCGTGCTCTCCTTGAAGTGATGCTTGCAAAGCACACCGGCAAGAGCGTCGAGGAAGTCTCGAAAGATATCGAACGCGACAAAATTCTTACCGCTGCAGAAGCAGTTGAGTACGGAATCATCGATCAGGTGCTCGCTTCGAGAAAAGTCTCTAAGCAGTAATTGGCAGTAACCGGCAGTAACTGATTCAAGAATTCGCCTATAAGCGAACAAAGGCCCGCCTAAAAAGCGGGCCTTTTTCATGCGCGCTTATGGCAAAGGTTTTAGAGTTCTCTCTATGACTACGCGTATCGGTGAATCAGGAGACCTTCTTAAGTGCTCCTTCTGTGGCAAGACGCAGAAGCAGGTTAAGAAGCTCATCGCTGGTCCAGGCGTCTATATCTGTGATGAATGTATCGATCTCTGTAACGAGATCATCATCGAAGAACTTCAAGAGAGTTCAACCCTTGGCCTCACCGAAGTTCCAAAGCCACAAGAGATCTATCAGTTCCTCGATCAATATGTCGTTGGCCAAGATCGCGCAAAGAAGTCGCTCTCGGTCGCTGTCTATAACCATTACAAGCGCGTGCAATCAGGTGGAATCAAGAAGGATGATGGCGTCGAACTCGCTAAGTCCAACATCTTGATCCTCGGGCCAACTGGTTGCGGCAAGACACTTCTTGCACAGACTCTCGCTCGCATGCTCAATGTTCCATTTGCGATTGCAGATGCAACAGCGCTCACCGAAGCAGGTTATGTCGGTGAGGATGTTGAGAACATCCTCTTGAAGTTGCTCCAAGCTGCAGATTTCGATGTGAAGAAGGCTGAAACCGGAATCATCTATATCGATGAGATCGATAAGGTCGCACGTAAGGCTGAGAATCCATCGATCACTCGCGATGTATCTGGTGAAGGTGTTCAGCAAGCGCTCCTTAAGATTCTTGAAGGCACAACCGCTTCGGTTCCACCTCAAGGTGGTCGCAAGCACCCACATCAGGAGTTCATTCAGATCGATACAACGAATATTCTCTTCATCGTCGGTGGCGCATTTGCAGGCCTCGATAAGTTGATCGAAGGTCGTAAGGGCAAGGCTGGCGTTGGCTTTAATGCAACACTGCAATCAGCCGCAGATAAAGAGAGTAAGGATTACTTCGCAGAGGTAATGCCAGAAGATCTTTTGAAGTTCGGCATGATTCCAGAGTTCATCGGTCGTCTTCCAATCCTCACATCTGTTGAGAACTTAGATCGCCCAGCACTTATCGAAATTCTCTCCGAGCCAAAGAATGCACTTATCAAGCAGTACGAGAAGCTCTTTGACCTCGATGGCATCGAACTTGAATTCACACCTGCGGCCCTCGAGATGATCGCTGACCTTGCGATCAAGCGCGGCACCGGTGCTCGTGGCCTTCGCGCAATCATGGAGGAGACACTCCTCGCCGTGATGTATGAAGTCCCATCTCGCAAAGATGTCGAACGCGTCATCGTTACCCCAGAGGCTGTAGCCAAGGAAGCTGCACCTACCTATGTCCTTCGTGGCACAGGTCCAAAGCGCAGCAAGTCCGAGAAGGCCCTCGATAAGGCCGCACAAGAGAAGAGCGCTTAACGACTTCTGAGTCGAATTCGGCTCTGCGCGTGCTTGCCCTAGACTTCATCTCCTTATGAGCGACCGTCCTGAATTAGCAGCAGCCTTTAATCCTGCTGAGATCGAAGCCCCGCTCTATCAAAAGTGGCTCGCAGCTGGTTACTTCACCGCTGATCCCAAGTCAGATAAGCCACCGTTCTCGATCGTTATTCCTCCTCCGAATGTGACCGGCGTTCTCCATATCGGCCACGCGCTCGATCACACCTTGCAAGACATCTTGATTCGCATGAAGCGGATGAAGGGCTTTGAAGCGCTCTGGCTTCCAGGTATGGATCACGCAGGTATTGCGACCCAGAACGTTGTTGAAAAGCAGTTAGCAACTCAAGGACTTTCACGTCACGACCTCGGTCGCGAAGCATTTGTGAAGAAGGTCTGGGAGTGGAAGGAAGAATCTGGCGGAGCGATCCTTGCCCAGATGAAGCGCCTTGGTGATTCGGTTGATTGGTCGCGCGAACGATTCACTATGGATGAAGGACTCTCTGAAGCGATCCTCACAATCTTCAAGCGCCTTTATGACGCAGGACTTATCTATCGCGCCGAACGAATCATCAACTGGTGCACACGTTGCTTAACTGCGCTCTCTGATATTGAAGTAGAACACCAAGATGATGCTGGCGAATTCGTCCAGGTTATCTACGGTGAAGGGGATATGCAGATCACTGTTGCGACAACTCGTCCAGAGACGATGCTTGGTGATGGTGCAGTAGCTGTCCACCCTGATGATCCTCGTTATCAGCATATGATCGGCAAGGAAGTAATGCTGCCACTCGTGAACCGCATGATTCCGATCATCGCCGATGAACTCGTTGATCCTGATTTCGGAACCGGTGCCGTCAAGGTCACCGCCGCACATGACCCTAATGACTTTGAGATGGGCGTCCGCCATAACGTCCCATTCATCATCATTATGGATGAGCACGGTGTGATGAAGGGGACTGGCACAGAGTTTGATGGCATGGATCGCTTCGATGCTCGTGTTGCAGTCGTCGCAAAGCTTAAGGAGATGGGTCGCGTCCCATCCGAGAAGCGTCCTTATATTCACTCGGTCGGCCACTGTTCTCGTTGCGATACCACCGTTGAACCACGCCTATCGAAGCAGTGGTTCGTAAAGGTAGGACCACTTGCAAAGGCTGCCGGAGATGCAGTTCGCGATGGTCGCGTAAAGATTGAACCAACCGAACTTGAACCGCGTTACTTTGAATGGGTCGACAACATGCATGACTGGTGTATCTCACGCCAGCTCTGGTGGGGCCACCGCATTCCGGTTTACTACGGGCCAAACGATGAGATCGTTGTCTGTGGACCAGGAGAGCAACCACCTGCTGGTTACACCCAAGATCCAGATGTCTTAGATACCTGGTTCTCATCTGCGTTATGGCCATTCTCAACTCTTGGTTGGCCGGCAGAATCTGATGATTTAAAGAAGTTCTATCCAACAAGTGTTCTTGTTACTGGATATGACATCCTCTTCTTCTGGGTAGCGCGCATGATGCTCTTCGGTCTCTTTGCGATGGATGGCGTTCAACCATTTAACACAATTGCACTTCACGGATTAGTACGCGATCGTTTCGGTAAGAAGATGTCGAAGTCTCGCGGCAACACCGTAGATCCGATTGAGTTCATGGATAAGTACGGATCCGATGCACTTCGCTTCACACTCGCTCGTGGTGCAAATCCAGGTAGCGATCAAGCGCTCGCTGAAGAGTGGATCGCCGGCGCACGTAACTTTGCTACAAAACTTTGGAATGCATCTCGCTTTGCACTCATGAACGGTGCAACCGTCGAAGGCGATCTGCCAGCCTTTGATTCACTTGATGACATCAACAAGTGGATCCTCACTCGATTCAATGAGACTCTCGTTGAGGCTGACGCACTCCTTGAGAAGTATGAATTCTCAAAGGCAATGGAACTCATCTATCACTTTGCTTGGGATGATCTCTGCGATTGGTACCTCGAACTCTCGAAAGCCTCATTTGCTGCTGACGGAGAAGCTGCTGCAACATCAGCACGAGTCTTGGGTTATGTCCTAGATAACTTGCTCCGCTTGATGCATCCAGTCATGCCATTCATCACCGAAGCGCTCTGGTGCAACCTCACCGGCAAAGAGTCACTCGTTGTGGCCCCGTGGCCCCAAGCGATCGCCGGCCATCATGATGGCGCGGTAGCCACAAAGATCACAGCTATTCAAGAGATCATTACCGAGATCCGCAGATTCCGTAATGACCAAGGCATCAAGGGATCAGCGAAGATCGTTGCTCGCTTCACCAATCTTGGTTCACTCACTCCTTATGAAGCAGCTATCCGACATATCGTTCGCTGTGATGCTGGCGATGGCACCTTCTCATCGAAGATCGATGTTGGATCTGTCACGATCGAATTTGATCTCTCTGGTGCGATCGATATCAAGGCAGAGCGTGCACGTCTTACCAAGGATCTTGCACAAGCCGAGAAGGATCGCGCTACTGCAAAGGTAAAGCTCGATAACGAAGGATTCATGGCGAAGGCACCACTCGAAGTTGTCACCGAGATTCGCGAACGCCTTGCTCAGACCACAGCGGATATCGAACGCATGACTGCTGCTCTTGCAGCGCTACCGACTGAGTAACGCCGAATCATGAGCACACCAGAAGATCTACAAGCCCTCGACTTAATCGAAGCTGCACTCTTAAAGCGTTGGCCCGAGTCACGTCTTGAACCAACCCTTGATCG
>DAINQZ010000018.1:7280-17626 GCA_036742235.1 Candidatus Nanopelagicaceae bacterium
AATGTTGTGCAGAGCCAAGTCTCTGTCATCACGCCGATCGGCTTGGATCACATGGAGTACTTGGGCGATACCCTGGAAGAGATTGCTCTTACTAAATCAGGGATTATCAAGCATGAATCACACGTGGTTTTGGCGGCCCAGCAGCCTGAAGTAGCGACAGTATTGACTGCGAAGGTGATCGCAGAGTCTGCGATCCCATACCGCGAAGGCGTTGAGTTCAGTGTCGCTCGTCGCGATCTTGCAGTCGGGGGACAGGTCCTCACTATCAACGGCGTACATGGTGAATACACCGATATCTTCTTGCCACTTTATGGTGCCCATCAAGCAAGTAATGCAGCCGTGGCCCTCGCCGCTGTAGAAGCCTTTGCTGGCGTAAAGCTCGATGAAGAACTCGTACGTCAAGGCTTTGCCAACGTCGAATCACCAGGCCGCATCGAAGTACTTCACCGCGACCCAACTGTGATCGTCGATGCTGCACATAACCCGCATGGTGCAAGCGCGCTAGCTCGCACACTTCAAGCCGAGTTCGACTTCGAAGCGATCTTCGGAGTCCTTGCGATCTTGGGCGAGAAGGATGTCGATGGCGTTCTTCTTGAACTAGAACCAGTATTTGATCGATTGATCGTCACCCAGAGCACCTCACCGCGTGCTTTGCCAGTTGATGATCTCTATGAAAAAGCAATCAAAGTTTTCGGCGCCGAGAGAGTTTATAAAGAGAACGATCTTCGCACTGCGATCACCTATGCAGTTGAACAATGCACGCTTGTTAATCAGACAAGTGAAGGCGTCTCTGCTGTTGTTGTAACAGGTTCGGTCGTCACAGCTGGTGAGACTCGTTCTATAATGCGAAAGATCAAAGGCGCGTGAGAGTCTTAGGTTCGGCAGTTATCACGATGGAATTTTTCGTGATGGGTTTTGCACTTCTTCTTGCAATGGATAACCACAGCGCGACTGCGCTCTGGATCGGTGGCGTGATTGCAATCCTCTGTTTGCTTACCGCCGGCATGATGAAGTCGATGCGCGGCTGGTATATCGGGACGGTCCTGCAGGTCGCACTCATTGCATATGGGGTAGTAATCCCATTGATGTACTTCATGGGAGCGCTTTTTGCAGGGCTCTGGGCAACGGCATACGTGGTGGGTCGAAAGGGTGAGGCTGTTAGGGCAGCTTTGATCGCAGAGGCCGAGAAGAAAGCCTGAGAGTTAGCAGGAGAGCCCTCAATTTAAGGCTTGGCCGAATCCAAAGTAGACTGCGCCAGTGAGCATTGAGAGAACTCTGATTCTGGTTAAGCCCGATGGCGTACGTCGTAATCTCATCGGTGAAGTAATTCGTCGCGTCGAGACCAAGGGTTACAACGTCGTTGCACTCAAGATGGTGCAAGCTGATCGTTCGATCTTGGCGGCGCACTATGCCGAACATGAAGGCAAGCCGTTCTATGAACCGCTCGTTGAATTTATGATGTCGGGTCCGGTTGTTGCGATCATTGCAGAAGGCAATCGCGTCATCGAAGGATTTAGAAAACTTGCTGGTGCAACTGATCCAACTGTTGCCGAACCTGGAACTATCCGCGGCGATCTTGCTCGCGATCAAGGAACAAAGGTTGTCCAAAATATTGTTCACGGATCTGATTCGGTTGAATCAGCAACTCGCGAAATCGGAATTTGGTTTGCTACAGATGTAAAGGGGCTCGCATGAGAAACAAAGTAGTTACTGAAGAAGATCAGAATAAAGAGCGCAAAGTTCAGAAGACCAGCCGCATGGCCTTTATCGGTCGCGATATGGCTGTTGATCTTGGTACTGCAAATACCCTCGTTTATGTCCGTGGACGTGGCATCGTTTTAAATGAGCCATCAGTAGTAGCGATCAACCAGGATACTGGTGCGATCCTCGCAGTCGGCCTTGAAGCGAAGAATATGATCGGCCGCACACCTGGAAACATCATCGCTATCCGTCCACTCAAAGATGGCGTGATCGCGGATTTCGATACAACTGAGCGGATGCTCCGTTACTTCATTCAGAAGGTCCACCGTCGTCGCTACTTGGCTAAGCCACGTATCGTCGTATGCGTACCTTCAGGCATCACCGGCGTTGAACAGCGCGCGGTGAAGGATGCTGGCTACGCAGCTGGCGCACGCAAGGTCTACATTATTGAAGAGCCAATGGCTGCTGCGATCGGTGCTGGTCTGCCAATTCACGAGCCAACCGGCAACATGATCGTCGATATCGGCGGCGGAACAACAGAAGTAGCAGTTATTTCACTTGGTGGAATCGTTACTGCGCTCTCGATCCGCGTTGGTGGAGATGAACTTGACCAGGCGATTATCGATTGGGTTAAGCGCGAATACTCACTCCTCTTGGGTGAGCGCACCGCTGAAGAGATCAAGATGGCGATTGGTTCTGCTTGTCGCCTACCTGGCGAGCCAGATGCAGAGATTCGCGGTCGCGATCTTGCAACCGGATTACCAAAGACCATTCGCGTCTCTGCTGAAGATATTCGCAAGGCCCTTGAAGAGCCAGTGAATCAGATTGTTAATGCTGTGAAGAGCACGCTTGATAAGTGCCCACCAGAGCTTGCATCAGATTTGATGGATCGTGGAATTGTTCTCACCGGTGGCGGCGCATTACTCCGCGGACTTGATGAGCGACTACGTCAAGAGACCGGTATGCCAATTCATATCTGCGATCGTCCACTGCAGGCTGTTGCTGAAGGTTCAGGTAAGTGCGTTGAAGAGTTCGAAGCCTTGGAAAAGGTCTTGATCTCAGAACCACGCCGTTAATCACTATCCCTACAGAGTTCTAAAGAGGTTGTAGATGGCACGTGGCGGAGGGAACCGATCTCGGTTGCTGCTCGTCATTTTGCTCGTCACATCTTTATTTCTGATCACTTTGGACTTGCGTGGCGCAAGTGTGACCAAGGGTTCACGGTCTCTGACTCAATCATTCTTGGCACCGATTCAAAAAGGCGTCTCTGATATTTTTTCACCAGTCGGACGCTTCTTCTCCGATGTAAAGAACTTCCCATCTGAGAAAGATAAGGTGGCAGCCCTTGAGAGCGAGAATGCTCGCCTAAAGTCCCAAGCACTCGTTAATAAAGATGTGCAAGGCCAGCTTAAGCAGTTGAAGGGCGTACTCGATCTTGCTGGTCGCGGAGGTTACAAAGTCGTCTCTGCTCGAGTTATTGGCCATGGATCTGCAGCCTCCTTCACTCAGACAATCACACTCGATGCCGGTTCGGCCGATGGAATTACCGTCGATCAGACCGTGATCTCCGATCATGGCCTCGTCGGTGTCGTCAAGAACGTGGAATCGCACTCCGCGATCGTCTTACTCATGAGTGATCCTGCCTTCAAAGTTGGCGTACGTATCGCCCGTAATCAAAGTATTGGAGTGCTCAGCGGGACCGGTGGCAATAATTTCACCCTTCAACTTCTTGATCCAGCCGGGGATATCCAGAAAGGCGATGTGCTCTTCACAAATGGCAGCGATAGCAACCGGCCATATATTCCTGGTGTTCCGGTTGGCCAAGTCTCTGCAGTGGACCACACATCAGCCACGCTGACGCAGACTGCAACTGTTAAGAGTTATAGCGATCTTGGAAATATCGGCGTCGTCGCTGTTGTTGTGAGCGCACCAACAACTGCGCCACGGACTCCAATTAACCCAACACCAGTACCAACTGTGATTGTCTACGTGACTCCCACACCAACTCCAATAATTTCTGGATCACCATTACCAACTCCATCTCCTTCAGCAACGTCAAGCAAGAAGGCGACGAAGTGAGTCCACTCCGGATCGGGCTGAATGCGAGTCTGCTCTTCTTAGTCTTCGTTGTGCAAGAGACGCTGATCTCTCGTATCCATCTTCCACTTACTGGATTCTCGTTCTACCTAGCGGTCTTACTACTTATGGTGATTCTTGAGAATCGCACTGGTGCAGTCATCCTTGGATTTGTCGGTGGATTAATCCTCGATCTCTCACCCGCAAGCGATTCACCCTTTGGGCAGTGGGCTTTGATCCTCACCGCTGTCTCGTACCTCATTGCAGTGAATGCCGAGAGCATCGATGAGATTGTCCGTCGCCCTGTTGGGTTAGGAATATTCGTTGCATTGGGATCCTCGCTCGCACTCTTCTTGTACCTCTTTTTTAATGGTCTCTTTGGTCAGGCGACCGGAACAATCGGTCGTGATTCACTCGTCATCGGTGGGAACTTACTCTGGACGATGATCCTTGCTCCATTCTTTATGCCAGTCTTGATGGCTATCCGCGATGCAACGATCGGGTCACGCGAGCGGATATGAACCAGCGCTCTCGCCTCAGTCTGATCGTTACTCAGACCCTTGTTCTCTCCTTAATGATCGCCCTCTTTGGTCGCCTCTTCTACCTGCAGGTTGCCAGCGGTCTCAAGTACCAAAGCGCAGCGCTAAGTATTCAAAGCCGCGATATCGTCAATCCAGCTATTCGCGGTGCGATCACAGATAGCAGTGGTATTCCGCTAGCGATGGATCGTCCTGGCATGCAGATCACAGTCAATCGCAGCACCGTTGATGCCCTTCCAGATAAAGGAACTGCGGTCTTTGCCCAGCTTGGAAAATTGCTCTCGCTCACACCTGCGCAGGTCTTTACAAAGACAAGACTCTGCGGAGAGCTATCGATCGGTCAACGCACGGGTTGTTGGAACGGAACACGTCAGCAACCAATTCCACTGACAAAAATTGCAACAGAAGCACAAGCACTTAAAGTACTTGAGAACCCAACGACCTTCCCAGGCGTTGATGCTGCGCCAGTTCCGATTCGAAGTTATCCAGCTCTTGCTGGTGAGAATGCCGCCCATGTCTTGGGATATACCGGCGTTGTTACCGATGCTGATTTAGCGAACCCCAATAATCACTATTACCAGAATGAAGTAGTCGGAAAATCTGGACTGGAATATGTCTATGACACTTACCTGCGCGGTACACCAGGTGTAAAGACGTTGATTGTCGACCGCAAAGAGGCGATCACATCCGTCTCGCAGAACACTGCGCCGATACCAGGAGATAACCTCGTCACACATTTGGATGCCAGGTTACAAGCGGCAACCGAGGCAGCGCTCGCCTCATCAGTACAGCGATCACGATCCCTTGGCTATCACGCAGATTCTGGCGCTGCGATCGTTATGGATGTCACCAACGGTGCGATCTTGGCGATGGCTTCCTACCCAACCTATGACCCGAATATGTGGCAGAAGGGTTTAACGCCACAACAGGCGAAGGACCTCTTCAGCGAAAGCACTGGCGTCCCAGCGTTATCGCGCGCCATTCAAGGTGAATATGCCCCGGCATCGACCTTCAAGTCGATCTCGATCGTTGCTGCTACAGCCGCCCACTACAACCTCAACGCCCTTTATGACTGCCCCGCCCAACTCAAGGTCGGTACCCAACTCTTTAAGAACTTTGAGACGAAGTCTCAGGGCCGTATCAATATGACTGATGCAATCGCAGTCTCATGCGACACCATTTGGTATCAGATCGCCTTCGATCAATGGCTTAAAGATGGCGGGTTGAGTCCACATCCTTCAGTGAATGATTACTTCTTTAATGCAGCTCGAGGATTCGGTATTGGTAAGAAGACTGGTATCGATCTTCCTGGTGAGTTAACGGGTCGCCTTCCTGATCGTCAATGGAAGCAGAACTATTACGACGCTAATAAGAACTTCTTCTGCAATTATGCAAAGCGAGCGAAGCCGTCAGATCTCACTCCATATCTGATTGCGATCGCACACGAAAACTGCCTTGATGGCAATAAGTTGCGCGCAGGTGACGCCGTGAACTTTGCAATCGGCCAGGGAGATACTCTCGTTACACCGCTTCAACTCACCGATATCTATGCATCGATTGCTAATGGCGGAACGCTCTGGAAGCCAGAGGTTGCAAAGGCAGTACTAACTCCAACTGGAAAAGTTGTGAAGACCTTCGAGCCAGTGAGCAACGGTAAGGCACCGGCGACGGCCTCTGACATCGCATTCCTCCATACAGCGCTTCGTGCAGTGGCAACGCGAGGAACTGCAGCACCAGTCTTCGCGAATTTCCCGGTTGAAGTTGCAGGTAAGACCGGAACTGGACAGGTCCTTGGTCGTAACCCGAACGGGACTGCTAAGGATGACACTTCGTGGTTCGCATCGTTCGCGCCAGCTTCGAAGCCTCGATATGCCGTTGTGATGATGGTGAGCCAAGGTGGTTTCGGAGCATCAGTCTCTGCGGTCGGTGTCAAAGATATCTATTCGGCGATTTTTGGCGTAACGGGCAATAAGGTTGATCCAACGAAGGCGATCTTCCCAGCCAGTGGTCCCGTTGTGGCGCTGCCTAAGGTTGATCCAAAGTATGCGAAGTTAGCAGCAGGGACGGTGACAAAGTGAGCCGATTACTTGGTGATGGCCGTCGCGCACGCAGTTTCCGCAACAATATTGCTGGTTATGACAAGCAGCTCAATTTTGCAGTCGGAGCACTCCTTCTCATCGGAACACTCTTAGTCTGGGCTGCGACCCGTCAATGGTTCGCATCACAAGGCCTTGATCCGCAGTATTACGTGAAGCGCCATGTTCTCAACATCATTATCGGCCTCTTGCTCTCTTATGGCACGACTCTTATTGATTATCGCCTGCTTCGCGCGTACACACCATTTGTATGGGGTATCGGTGTGCTCGGATTGTTGGCCGTTCTCATTCCTGGAATTGGGAGCACAATCAATGGTGCCAGGTCATGGATCTCATTCCCCGGTGGCTTCACATTGCAACCGGCAGAGCTTGCAAAGATTTCTGTCATTATTGGGATGGCGATGTTGCTTGCGGAGACGCGCGACAAGGATTCTGCACCAACCCATAAAGATGTCTTGAAGTCATTAGTAGTCGCACTCGTCCCAATGGCACTCATCATGCTCGAGCCAGACCTTGGTGAAGCACTCATTATCTCTGCGGCAGTTATTGCAATTATTGGAGTATCAGGTGCGCCAAGTCGTTGGGTAGTTGGCTTATTGCTTGTGGGTGTCCTCACCGGCTTCGTTGCGGTTAAAGCTGGCGTGATTCATCAGTATCAAGTGAAGCGTCTACAATCTTTTGTGAACCCATCAGCTGATCCGCAACAGAGTGGCTACCAACTCCGACAGTCACGTATCACCATCGGCTCTGGTGGAATTATTGGCCGGGGCCTCTTCAATGGTCCGCAGACAAATGGTCGCTTCGTGCCAGAACAGCAGACCGACTTCATCTTTACGGTAGCAGGGGAGGAGACCGGCTTCTTAGGTTCGGGCTTTATCTTGCTGCTCTTTGGACTCTTCTTTGTTCGAGCTTTCGCGATTGCATCGCGAACCTCAGATATCTTCGGACGACTGGTATGCATCGGAGTGATCGCCTGGTTCGCCTTCCAGACCTTTGAAAATATTGGAATGACGATGGGCCTCATGCCGATGACCGGGGTGCCACTTCCATTCATGTCCTATGGTGGGTCGAGTATGTTCGCCAATCTGGTCGGTCTTGGGCTGCTCCAGAGCGTGCATTTGAGATCACGCTAGCCATCTGCCATACTTTCGGCAGAGTAATTGCGCCTCGTCTGCCGATATCGGCCAGAACCGAGAAGTTCGCGAACTCGAAGATTTTATGTAGAACGAACTCACCGTTGGGTTCAAGGGATCGCTCGAAAGAGTTGAGACCTCGCCAAGATTGATTACAGGATTGAGGATTTACCGTTATGGCTCCTGAGCCAAAAAATTCGCGTAAGCGAACCGTAAAAAAGGTCGCTGAGAAGAGTGAGAAGCCAAGTAAGAAGAAGGCTGCCACTGAAGAGTCACAAGCCGCACCAACTGCGCCCGCTGTAACCAGCGAAGCTGCCGTTGATGCTGCGCCAAAGCGCGCCAAGAAGGCTGCTGCAATCCCGGTTCCGCTCTTCCAAGCTGCGCCAGAAGTTGTTGCGCCAAAGCGCGCCAAGAAGGTCGCCGCAAAGGCTGAAGCGCCAGAGGAGTCACAATCTTCTCAAGCACCAGCAACAGATGAGGGTTCTTCCGATAATTCAGAGCGTCCAAGCCGTAATCGCAATCGCCGTCGTGGTGGTCGTGGTCGCAGCGGATCAGCCCAGAAGTCAGAGGGCGATCTCGATATTGATGATTCCGATAGTGACGATAAGGATCCTGGCCACATCTCGAATGAAGATGAGGGCGAAGATGCGGGTTCGACACATCGCCGACGTCGCCGTCGCCGTGCGCGCGGTGAAGGTGTTACTCCAGGTGAGACCGTTGATGAAGATGGCGTAGTCACTGTTGTAAAGGTTCGCGAACCTCGCAGCGCAGATGATCGTCCAACTCGTACCGAACGTCGTGACCGTAGCGAACGTGCTGGCCGCAATAATCGTCGTGACCGCAATGATCGAAATGATCGTGGCGGACGTGATCGTTATGACCGCGAGCCACGTGAGTTCACTCGTCGCCGCGGAACCATCATTACTGAAGCAGAGTTCCTTGCACGCCGTGAATCTGTAGATCGTCAGATGTTGGTTCGCCAAGTTGGTGACCGCACACAGATCGCAGTCCTTGAAGACAAGATTATGGTCGAGCACTACGTCAACCGAAATTCAAATATTTCGTATGTCGGCAACGTCTATCTAGGCCGCGTTCAGAACGTTCTGCCTTCGATGGAAGCTGCCTTCGTCGATATCGGCAAGGGCCGTAACGCAGTGCTTTATGCAGGTGAAGTGAACTGGGATGCTGCCGGGCTCAGCGATAGCGCGCCTCGCAAGATCGAACACGTTCTCAAGACCGGCCAATCAGTATTAGTACAGGTCACCAAGGATCCGATCGGACAGAAGGGTGCACGCCTTACAAGCCAGATCAGCTTGCCAGGTCGTTACCTCGTCTATGTTCCTGGTGGTGGCATGAGCGGCATTAGCCGTCGCCTACCTGATCAAGAGCGCAGTCGTTTGAAATCAATCTTGAAGAATCTGATTCCAGAAGAGGCAGGCGTCATTGTCCGTACTGCATCTGAAGGCGCGAGCGAAGAAGAGCTCGAGCGCGATGTATTGCGTTTGAAGACACAATGGGAAGATATTCAGGAGCAGGCAGAGAATCCTTCAACATCTGCACCATCACTTCTCTATAGCGAACCAGATCTCACCGTTCGCGTTATCCGCGATATCTTCAATGAAGATTTCCAGAAGTTAGTTGTCCAAGGCGAAACTGCTTGGGATGACATCAATAATTATCTCGGCCATATTGCACCAGAGCTCACTGCCAAGATTGAAAAGTGGACTGGTTCTCGCGATATGTTCGCAGAACACCGCATCGAAGAACAACTCGCTAAGGCATTTGATCGCAAGGTCTATCTACCATCTGGTGGATCACTTGTTATCGATCGCACTGAAGCGATGATCGTTATCGATGTGAACACAGGTAAGTTCATCGGTAAGGGCGGAAATCTCGAAGAGACTGTCACGAAGAACAATATCGAGGCCGCAGAAGAGATTGCTCGCCAACTTCGCTTGCGCGATATGGGTGGAATTATCGTTATCGACTTCATCGATATGGCACTTGAATCTAACCGTGATGCAGTCCTGCGTCGCTTAGTTGAATGCCTTGGTCGCGATCGCACCAAGCATCAGGTCGCTGAAGTGACCTCACTTGGACTTGTTCAGATGACTCGTAAGCGCGTTGGTCAGGGCCTCATTGAAGCCTTCTCAACTACCTGCGAATCATGTGGCGGCCGCGGAATTCACATCCACTCCGAGCCAGTGAAGAAGACTGCGCTCGATAAGGATATGGATCAGCGTTATGTCCCACAGAGCTATGACGACGAGGAAGATGCTGAAGTGCCTGCTGCAGAGCCAGTAGCCCCAGCCGCTTCTGATGAAGCAGCCTCTGAGCCAGCAGCCCCAACAAGTGATTCGGGCAAGCCTGCTCGACGTCGCCGTCGGGCGGTCAGCACTGGGATCATCACGCCTGAATAAAGCAGAATTAAGGCTAAATGGGCCAGATCTAGCAGGATCTAGCCGGTTTGACCTCAAGGGTCGCTAATCCGTACCCTTACCCTCTGCCCGAGTGAAGCTCGGTGCTCGTCACATAGGCCCCAGACGGGGTCGCTCGAATGAACTGTAGGAAGGTGTCACTGTGTACGCGATTGTTAAAGCAGGCGGCCGTCAAGAGAAGGTTGCCGTCGGCGACACCATTACTGTCGATCGTATCAATGCCAAAGTAGGCGCATCGGTATCTTTCCCAGCACTTCTTCTCGTTGAAGGCGCAAATGTCACAACCGATCCAAAGACTCTCGCTGGCGTAAAAGTTGCAGGCGAAATTCTTGAAGAGACCAAGGGTCCAAAGATCGACATCCT
>DAINQZ010000019.1:0-17429 GCA_036742235.1 Candidatus Nanopelagicaceae bacterium
TAGAGAACGTTCGCTTGAGTAGGGACAGTTCCGGTTCCATAAGTACCAGGAAGGTGGGTGATCGCGTAACTCCGGATCGTCCACTGTGCATAGAGCGTGCGATCTGAGGTGACAGTGTAGGAATCAGAGACTGGCGTAGCGACTGCCGATAGGCCCCATCCAGTGAAGGCGTAACCGGTCTTGGCCATGGTTCCAACTGTTGCAAGCGTGATAGCCGTCCCCGCGGTTGTATATGAATCTGAAGACTTGCTTGGCGATCCACTTGCAGAGTTGACGTTATATGTCACGGTGTAAGTGTTTGCAGACCAGACAGGATAGAGAGTCACATTGCTCGTCGAGATCGGGTAGGTAGCTCCGCTCTGATAGATGGTGCCGGTGAGTGAGGCATTATCTGCCCAACCTGCGAATGAGTATCCGGTACGAACCAAAGAGGTGTTGCCGAGAATCGGTGCGTTCTGTCCAATGGTGTAAGTGTTCTGAATACCTTGGGCTGATTGATCAAGCGGTGCAGATCCACCTGTCGCGTTAGTGGCGGCATAGGTCACGGTATATGGAATCGCACTCCACTTTGCATAGAGCGTTACGCTCGTTAAACCAAGGGAGTAGGTATTCCCGGCAGAGTAAGTCTGCCCAGTGTTCGCAGCGTTAAGGTTCCATCCCACAAAGGTGTAACCAGACTTCGTAAGTGGTCCAGTATTTCCAAGAATCGTTGCAGATGAGCTGGATTGATAGGTGGTCGCATCCTGAGGCACGGATCCACCGGTATTGCCATTTCCATCGTAGAAAATTCGAAGGAGTTGCAGGGTTGTTGCCGTAGCGCTCTCCTGCCCGGTGGCGTAACCGGAACGGCTGGCAGTGACGGTTAAGGTGATTGGAGTAAGCGGGTTAACGCCAGTTACCGCAACCGCACCATTAGCGCTGATCGCTGCATTTCCAGATGTCGCAGATGCAAGCCAGGTGAAGGCAGAGTCAAAGTTTGAGATCGAAGCAGTGAGTCCATTGGTGGATGCTGTCACTCCGGTGATGACTGGACGAAGAGCGGCTTCAAGCGCCTTGCCTGATGCATAAGCGATACCGTCTGAGTAATTTGTCTGGGAAGCGGTAATAGAGATTGAAGCATAGGCACCTGGAGCCATTCCGCTGACCGTCACGGGGAGAATTCCATTTGCACCAGTACCGACCGTAACTGTCGCAGTTCCGCTGGTTACCTGTGCATTTCCCCAGACAAAGGCTGGATTCCAGTTGGTGATATTGACGGTAAAACCAGTTGCAGTCGATGCAGGAAGGCCGAAGACTGGTGTGAAGGCCAATCCCAGCGGCTTTGCCGTAACGGTCGCGGAATATGTCCCGGCCCCAGCAAGTGTGATTGCAGCGACGCGGAATGAATATGTCGTGCCATTTGTCAGTCCGGTGACGGTAATGGAATCGACTGTTGACGCTGTATGGGTGAATTGAGCCCACGCACCGCCATTGGCCGCATATTGAACTGAGAAGTCAGTGATCGGCGACGAGCCCGTCGTGTCAACATGATTCCACGTCAGAGCAACCGCTCCGCTCGTCGCCGAAGCTAGAAGGTTGATTGGGGCATTAGCTGGATTTCCGTTGAATGTGAATGTGAATGCCACTGAAGTCGCAGCGTTATATCCGCCGTCAGCTGCTTTAGTCGCAGTGATCAAACAGGTACCTGGGGTTGTTGCACTCAATGTGGCACTAGCCGAACTATTTGAGAGCTGACAGCTTGTCGCAGTTCCACTTGCTACCGAGTAGGTAACTGCGCCACTTCCCAATCCCCCTGAAGTCGAGAAGGAGGGAGCGGCGCTGAGGCTATTTGCCGATGTTGCGGCTGCGCTAGCCACAAGGGTGCTCTGGCTTCCAGAGACGATGATGAAAGAGATAGAAGCAGCTGGTGCCGCCGAATAATTAGTGTCTCCCGCTTGATTTGCGGTCAAAGAACACGTGCCAGCCGAGACCATCGTGATTGAGAACCCATTCACGGTACAGACGCTCGTCGTGGTCGACGTGAGTACGGGGGTTAATCCCGAAGTTGCTGATGGGGATGCGGTGATGGTGGATGCCGAGAAGGTCTGCTGTGCGATCGATGGGAAAGTGATCGACTGAGTTGCCTTTGCGATAGTGACCGAAACTGGTGAAGTGGTTGAGGCATAGTTACCGCTAGCGGCACGAGTCACTGCCACTAGACATGTTCCAGCGGTCGTATAGGTGAGGGTCGATCCAGAGACCGAGCAACCAGGGGTCGTGTTGCCTCCGGAGAGTGCGTAGGAATAAGCACCTGTTCCTGCTCCCCCAGTGCCGCTCAATGCGACTGTCTTCGAGGTCGGGCTATACGTCGCAGTAGTGGTTGTTAATGAGAGTGTGCCCTGTGTCGCTTGCGCGATAGTGAAGTTAACAGGGGCCAGAGTGATTGTGTAATTCGGGTTGGCTAGAGTTCCGATCAGAATTTGATAGTTACCAATGGCGGTATTTATACCGGCGCTTGTGTAAGTGAGCGCCCCCGAGAGGGTATCCGTCCCCACCAGAGCACCACTTGTAATCGTGTATGCGATCACCGGATCGGCGCTCCCATAGACCTTGCTCTGACTTGCAGTCGGAGTGACTGTGATGGCGACTTTTAGTGGGGTCTGAGTCAAAGTTGTTGAAACGGTGTTAAACGATGTCGAATCGATTGGCACCAGGGTTGCAGTGAGAGTTGTCGAACTAGTGCTTGATGGAATCCAAGCACAGGTGGCCGTATATGGCGCAGACATTGTGGTTGCAACTGAGGCGCAACCAGAGATCACCCCGGCTCCAGTGCTAAAGCCAACACTTCCAGGCAGGTTTGTTATGGAGGTGAGTGTGTCGACAGTGCCATACACGGGAGAAGAATTACTTAAAGAAAATGAGGTAAAGGTCGGATTCGCCTTAGTGATGGTGAGTAGTGCAGTGGCACTGTATGTAAAGACATAGTTTGTTGAACTTCCCCCGCTACAGGAGATCGTGGGAGTCGAGCTCACCGGGGTTGTGGAGGAATACGTGGGATTGCTAGTCGAACATGTGGGCGGCGTTAAGCCAGTGGTGAAAGATGAAGAGGAAGCACTGTCGCCGTTCACGAAACCTGAATATGTGAAGCTGTAACTGGGAGTAGACCCCCCATAGGAGACGCTCTTAGGATCGGGCACCACAGCCAGATTCGCCTTAGATACGGTCACTGAGGAACTCGCTGAGGTAGAAGAGCTGTAACCACCGCTGCCGGAATAGACCGCTGTTAAATAAGAGTAGTTGCCAACTTGCGGCGCCCAAGTGGTACATCGAGCGACCCCTGCTGATACTCCAACTGAGGCACACCCAGATATTGGTACTCCATTACTTTGAAAAGAGACCGTGCCTGAGTTCGAATTAATCGTCACTCCACCAGTTTGAACCGTTGCGGTTAAGGTCTCTTGCTGACCATAAGTTAACGAAGGAACTGCAATGGATAGATTGGTGGTGGTTGAGGTAGGAAAGACTCCTCTTGCTACCACGGTAGAAGATGCGCCTTGCACCTGGTCGCTCTGCGCATAGATCACCGAGCCATTACCAGATACAACTACCCCATTCCAGTTAAGTGAATTATTAAGGTTTTGCGCTGTCCACGTGACTCCGTAGTCCGTTGAGATGTACACATCCAAGCGAGCAGAATAATTCACACTCGCCACGAGCCGAGAGCCATCAGAATTGCTTGCAACGCTCGTGAAGTTCAAAGAACTAAAGCCAGCTATTGCGCTATCCGCTCCAAGGACCCACGTGGCACCTGAATCAGATGATGTATACAAACCAACACCTGCATTTGCTAGGACGATATGTGTGCAATGTGCATCGCATGCCGCTCCAAACCATGGCCCCGTAGTCGAGAGGGAGACAGGACTCAGAGATCCTCCGAGAGTTCCAATTCTTGCAGTCTTCACGAATTCGGCTATCACCATCATTGAGCCATCTCCACTCAATGCTCCAGCCCAACCGCCTCCATTAGGATCGACAATAGTTGTCCAGCTCTGACCTGAGTTGGTTGAATATGAATATAAGCCACCATCGCGTGTTGTCATGAGAATTTTTGATCCGTCAGTGCTCGTTGAAATGTTCCAGACATTCTTGTTTGAAGAATTAGTCAAAGTGTTATTCCAGGTCGCACCAGAATCCCAGGAATAGTAGATCTTGTTAGCAAATGCGTAGTAGATCTTCGTACCATCGGACGACATACCGACAGACGCTTGAGCTCCGGAATTAACGTTATTCAAGGCTGTCACTACGCTCCATGTTGCACCTGAGTCGTAAGACAAGTAGGCCCCAGTCATACCACCAACGAATACTCGTGTTCCGTCATTATTTGTCGCAATGCTCGGTCCATAGCTCTGAGCCGCAATAGTGCTCGTGGTCCACGAAAGTGCCGTTCCTGCGGAAGCACCTTCCATGGGAGTGCTTATTGAGATAGCCATTGCTGTCACTAAGCTCAGCAGAAGGAAACGAGAAATCTTGTTCTGTGACCGTAAGAAGAAGGCATTCATGCGCGAAGAATATTTTCGATGCGATAAGCCCTTTGGAAAGAGTCACAGACCCCTCATATATGACTACAAAGTGGTACAAATTTGAGGAATTGATGTAACAACTGTGACAGATCTTCCACGACTATTCTTGGGCGCATGAGAGAGTTAGACATGCGGTCAACTCGGGTGCTCTACGTGGAGAACGATCCCGCATTGCGCCAATTCCTAGGGGATTCCCTCTCGCACCGCAACGAGATCGAGCTGATAGGAACCTACTCCAACGCCGATGAGGCGCTCGATCGGGCTATTGTTCGAAAAGCAGATGTAGCGCTCATAGACTTTGGGCTAGACAGCGACGGGCTGAATGGCATCGAACTCGGGATCGCTCTTCGATCAATCAATGAATATATTGGAGTAGTTATCTACTCTCAATTCAATGTCCGCAAGATGGTCCACCGAGTACCTCCGGCGATGCGGTCAGGGTGGTCGTTCTTCGAGAAATCTGGCGAGATGAGCCCCACTGACTATGTCAAGATCTTGAAAGAAACTGCCGGTGGAAAGGGGAATTGGGAGGAGTTCATCTCTCAAAGCACCTCGGGAAATGAAAACGAGACGAATCTTTACTTCGCCCTTACCCCAAGACAGCGCTCCATTATCGCCTTAGCTGCCCAAGGAATCACGATTCAGGAGATCGCAGAGAAGCTCAACATCAGTTACGCCTATGTCCGTAAAGAACTTTCCAGGGCCTACTCCGTTTTGCTTCCAGATGCCCAGGGCGGGGATGACTTAAAGACGCAAGCGATCTTGAAGTATCTCGAGATAGTGAAGAATTGAAAACGCTAAGGCTTGGAAGCCGCCTTCTTCGCTGGATAGGCCCATATGACTATAACTACGCTCTGATTTTTGCTTCAGTCCTGCTCCTCTTCACCTCTCGATCGCGCGTTTATTCAGATAGTTACCAATCGGGAACCCCACGATTTATTTTCTCTATCAAAGCATTAGTAATCGACGCGATTCTTGGGCTCTCAATTATTGGCATTCTGAAAATAGCATCTTCTTTGCGGCGTTCTCGCCGCATCTCTCTCCTCCGATACCTCGCTGAAATTCTCGTTGCCATCTGCAACCTTTCCCTCCTCACTTATCTCTTTAATCACTTTCTCCAACGACAGCTCAAGCTCCCATCCATTCTGGGAGTCGATGACTCACCGAGATCTTTCTTCGCCCGCTTTCTCTTCTGCACGCTCTTCGTTGCCTTCTCGCATACTGGATTGCGGACACTGAGTGAACGTTTCCAAGCAGCATCAGAACTCAACCGCGAGTTACAAGGCAGATATAAGTCACTTGTAGAGTCCGATGAAGAGATTCGGGATCAAGCGGCGCGTTATATCCATGATCGAGTGCAGGCTGAGATCACCATTGTGACGGCGCAGCTCAACACGATCAGAGAAGGAGATAACAGTTCTCTCCGGGAGAAGCTCACAAGCGTTATTTCGAAGCTTGAACGCATTAGAGCCACTGACTTAAAGATGGTTTCGCAGATCCTCACCCCTAACTTAGCCGCCGAGGGACTTAAGGGGTCTATTGAATCATTGTGCAATCAATACCGTTCTGGAATCGATTTTGAGGTGAAGTGCTCTGACGATACTGCGAGTTGCGATGAGGAAGTTGCACTTGGAATCTATCGAATCACCGAGCAAGCAATCATCAACGCAATCACGCACGGCCCGGCTTCACGGGTCGTCGTGAGCATTTCACGGGAGAACGAGAACCAATACATTCTGGAGATCACAGATAATGGCCCCGGTTCATACAATCCAACGCCTGGCAAAGGAACAGTCATAATCGATGCCTGGTGCTCAATTCTCAGAGGAAGTAAAGAGATCGAATCATCGCCTGGTAAGGGCTACACACTTCGGGTGACTCTCCCAGCCGAGCGACTCTGAGATCGTTACGGCTTACTCTTGAAGCCATCCACTCGATAACTCACCGCTACCCACTTCGCTCCAACCGCTGACTTAGGTGCCTTGCTGGAATCAAGAAGCGCGATCGAGGTCTTAAGGGTTTTGTTAAATTTCTTCATGAGAGTACAGACCGCTGTCGCTTGAGTTCTTGCGAGCGTGGTTGCCTTAGCCAGCGTTGTCCCCTTCTTGTAGATATAGCCGAGACAAGTAACCGCTGCACCATTCTTGAGAGACTTCACATACCGCTGGAGATAGGCAGTGTCATAGGTGCTCAATGTGAGTTTGGAAGAGATCGAATAGAGCGAGATTGCTGGCTTAATAAGCGCCGCTGCTTTCGCTGCTGCATCTGCAGCATCCTTTGCCGCTTGAAGCACTGCCGCTGCCTTAGCGGAAGCATCAGCTGCCTCTTGTGCGGCCTTTACTGCTGCAGCATCCGCAGCGGCCTTTGCATCAGCTAGTGCCTTTGCATCAGCAGCCATCTTCTCTTGTGCTGCCTTCAAAATCGCTGCATCGATCGCATCTTGGGCAGCCTTTGCTGCAGCAGCATCGGCTGCTTGCTTTTCGGCCAAGGCCTTAGCCGCTGCTTCGGCAGCCTGCTTATCAGCGAGAGCTTTTGCCGCAACTTCTTGTGCTGCCTTTGTAGCAGCTGAAGTATCCACCGGAGTTGGGGTTGGGACAGGAGTTACTACTGGTGCCGGAGTTGGGGCCACATAACCGCTTCCTCCTGAGGATGGCGGAATCACTACCGGTGGAGTTACAACGGGAGGAGTGACGACTGGTGGCGTAATAACAGGAGGTGCGATTGTGAAAGAAGCAGATGCGGTACTCACTGCAGAGTTTCCGATCGCATTTGTAGCGACAACCGTGAAGGTATAGGCAGTACCTGCGGTGAGACCCGAGACGGCGCAAGAGGTTGTCGAGGACTGACAACTCTGTCCCCCGCTAGAGGTGACGGTGTAGCCAGTGATTGCAGAACCACCGGTTTGGGTTGGTGCAGCCCAAGAGATGGTCGCAGAACTCTGATCGATCGCAGTTGCAGTTACTCCCGTTGGAGCATCTGGTGCCACAATGGCAACCACCACTGCTGGATCCACTGAAATTTCCACCACAACAACTCCATCGACTCGTGCAATTCCAAGCAGAGTTCGAGTATTGCCAATTAATCCATAGACCTTTGAACCTGCAGTGATACTTGCATTCGAAATGCTCATGGTGATGGGCTTGCCTGCAGGCGTAGTTGGCACTGTGCCATCGGTTGCAACCCACGCGATGATGAGAGATAAGATCGTATTTGCTGAAGTGCCAAGCAGAAGTGTTGCTCGAGCAGTCGAGTTCTCAAGATATGCAGTAATGACGGTGCCATCAGGCAAGCTATCGGCCGTGTAGTTGACTGCAACAGTTGATCCATTGCTTCCGGCAGTGAAGGATGAGTCGATTCCCGAGTGAACAGTGACTTGAGCGATCTGCGTCGCGGCACCCATTCCATTGAGGGATCCCTGAACCCAGTGAGCGTAAGCCGTGATCGAGGTTGTTGGTGAGTAGTTGCCCGCCGCAGCTCCGAGTAGATAACCGGAGATTGGATCCGAGTACCAACCATTGAAGATGTAGTTGGAGCGGGTAGCCGTTGGCAGGACGATAGGCGTGAGTGACCCATAGGTCATGGTTGCCGCTGTCTGGCTAGGAGTTCCGTGGTTACCATCAAATGTGATGGTAAAGACTTGAAGTGTCCATTGAGCAAAGAGCGTCGTATCAGCCGATGGCGTGTAAGTCGCCCCGGCGTTGAGATTGTTTCCACCAGACTGCTGCGTGGACCAACCAAGGAGTGTGTAATTAGCTCGAGTAGCCGATGGCAGTGCAATACCCTGGCCGATTGTCACCTTCGCTGTCGCGGTATCACTAAAGCCGCTTCCAGCATTGAAAGTCAGGTGATAGATCGATGAGACCCAGACCGCGTGAAGCAATACATTTCCACTAGGGGTGAAGGAATAGGACCCGGTCGTTGCGGTCGCACTTGATGACCAGCCACTAAAGGTGAAATCACTTCTTGTCACTCCTGTGGTTGGAAGTGATGCTGCTTGGGTACCAAAGGTGTAGGCGATCGGTGAGATTGTCGTTCCAAGGCCACCATTGAAGTCAAAGGAGATTTGAAAGACCTGAGGTGTCCACTGAGCCTGAAGTGCAATGTTCTGTGCGCCAACTAGATACGTGCCGCCTGGGGTGTAATGGGTTGAGCCACCATCACTCCAGTAGGCGAAGTCATACCCGCTCTTTGTTGGAGCCGCTGCGAGCGTGAAGATTTCACCAATTACGTGGGTGGCTTCCGTAGGCGTTGTGTTTCCGCCATTCACATCGTAAGTCACGGTGTAGGAGATTGGAGTCCACTGTGCGTAAAGAAGATAGTGACTGTCTGCGACTGTATAGCTTGATCCACCGGTCGCGGTCCGGCCGCCTTGGTCGATCCAGTTAGTAAAGGTGTAACCACTTCGAGTAGGAATCACAGAAGATACCGTGATGATGTCGCCCGAGACTTTCTGTTGGTCCGCGATTGGTGATGAGACGCTGCCACCGTTAAATGAGTACCTCACGTTGTAGATGCGGGTCCACTGCGCGGTGAGCGTTACAGGTGATGCGCCCATCAAATAACTTCGGCCCGGGGCATAGGTTGCTCCTGCACCATCCATCCAAGAGACGAAGGCGTAGGTATAGGTCTGATCACTTGCACTGAGTCCAGTCGCTGCAGCAACCGTAAAGTTCGCTCCGTAAGCCACGGCAGCTTGTATTGGCGCAGTTCCGCTTCCGTTGGTACCAGCGAGGTAAGTGACTGCAAAGCTAGCAATACTCCATTGGGCATAGAGTCTGGTGTTTGTGGTTACGGTGAAGTTATCTGCAACTGGGGTAGAAGTTGCGGCCACTCCCCAGCCAGAGAAGTTGTATCCAGTCTTGGTCATTGTGCCAACAGTTGCAAGACTGATCGCTGTTGATGCTGTTGTATAAGAATCGGTCGCCTTACTTGGAGCACCTGTTGCACCGTTCGAGTCATACGTAACCGTATAGGTGTTTGGAGTCCAGGCAGCGTAGAAAGTGACATTGCTTGTTCCGACTGTGTATCCCTGGCCTGACTGGTAGAGCACATTCGTCTCGGTGGAGTTGTAAGCCCAGCCTGCAAAGCTATAACCCGTGCGAACAAGGTTTCCGGTATTTCCGTATACCGGTGCACTCTGGCCAATAGTGTAGGTGGCAGAGTCAGTAGGAACCGTTCCACCCGTCGCCCCATTTGGATAGTAGGTAGCGGTGTATTGAATCTTTGACCACTTGGCATAGAGGGTGACACTAGTTGAAGCCAATTGCAGTGAATTGCCAGCCTGATAGACCTGGCCCGTACCGCTTGAATTCAAGGTCCAACCCACTAAATTATTTCCACTCAAGCTAAATCCACTTTGTGATGGATTATCAAGTACCACTGCAGTTGCACTTGATGCATACTGAGTCGAATCAACTGGGCCAGATCCCCCCGTAGAGCCATTTCCGTCGTAGGTGACCTGTAGGAGTTGTAGTGTCGTGACCGTTGAAGCTGCCGATCCAGAGGTGTAGCTGGCACGTGATGTGCCAACGGTCAGGGTGACTTGGGTAAGAGGATTGACGCCAGTAACGACCACTGCACCAGAAGCGCTGATCGCAGCATTGCCAAGGCTTGATTGAGCGGTCCATTGGAATGATGAGTCAAAGTTGTTGATGCTTGCTGTGAAGCCGCCGGTTGTCGCGACGATATTTCCTATCACCGGTGTGAGAGCAGCCTGCAGCGCGTTCCCTGACGCATATGCGATGCCGTCGGAGTAGTTCTGCTTTGATGCGGTGATCGAAATCGAAGAGGTGCCACCAGGAGACATGCCGGTCACCGTTAGCGGTAACTTTCCATTGGCGGCGGTTCCGATACTCACGCTGCCTGCACCAACAGTTACATTGGCGTTCTGCCAAACGTACGAGGCATCGTAATTTGTCACATTCACTGTGAAGCCAGTCGAAGTTGATACCGGTGTATCGAATGTCGGAGTGAACGAGAGGCCCAAAGGTTTTGCTTGTGCCGTTGCAGAAGAGCTGCCGGTACCAATCAGATTGATCGCCGCTACTCTGAAGATATAGGTGGTTCCATTACTTAGCCCTGTGACTGTGATCGACGTTGACGTCGAAGCGGTATGAGCAAAGGTGTTCCATGTGGTTCCATCATTGGCTGAATACTGGATCAGATAGTCAGAGGTTGGGGCTTCGTTTTGAGATGCACCCGCAGCCCAAGTGAGATCTACCTGCCCATTCGCAGCCGTCGAAGTCAATGTAGTTGGGGCATTTGGTGCCACAGCGTTGCACCAGATCACGGCTTGTGGTTGATACGCGCGTAGGTAGGTATGAAGAACTGTTGTTGCGCTTGGAACTTCGCAATCCTGCACGCTGGTGAGCGCACCGGCATCAAACGCGGTGGCGCTAATTGAGGTGATACCCAAGGTCGTTGCTGTCCCAAAGCGAATCGTTTTGAGATTTGGGCTGTTCGTGAATGCCCCTGGACCAAACGTCTTAATAGTCGATGGGAATACTGGGATCCAACCGGCCGCGATGCCATTGCTGTTAAATGCATTCTGGCCAATCTCGGTAATTGCCGATCCAAAGTCGATGCTGGCAAAGGTGGTGGCGCTGCCAAAGTAGTCAGTGACGTGGATCTGACCGCTTCCAAGGGTCAGGGTGAGCGGAACGCCCTGACCATTGGCCCCTAATAGATAAGCCTGATTAGAGAAGACGCCCATATCGAGATATGTGCCATCGGGGCTTGCGCCACCGAGCACTGTTGCAGAGGTGAGTGGGTTATTTCTGAAGGCAAACTGTCCTACTTCATGTACTGAAGCAGGAATCGTTACTGAGGTGAGTCCAAGACTCGAGAAGGCGCCTTGATCAATATTGATCAGCGATGAGGCCGGGAAGATAACCGCCGTGAGATCGCGGTTCGCATCTGATGAACTACCACTCTCGCCGAAGGCAAAGGCGAACTTGAAGACCTTGGTGATTCCCTGTGGGATGGTTACGGTACCTTTGCAATTCTTACCTGCAAACTCTGGGATCTCTGTGCCTGTGATGTAGAAACTTCCACTTGTCGAGCAAGTCATCGCCAATATCGAAATACTCTCTTGGATAACAGGAGCTGACTTGTAATTTGAGTTTCCAGATTGAGAGTAATTGATCAGGCAATTTCCTGACCCGGTAATGGTGACAACTCCCCCGGAAAGTGAACAGCCGGTTGACGTCGAGTCGAGGGTTACCGCGACTGTTCCGCCGAGAGCCGATGATGCTGGCGTATAGGTAGATCCGAGTGCTCCCGTTGAGGCTGGAGTCGAAGTCACCGTAATGGCCTGATCAGCCTTTCCTACAGTGATCGTTACAGGAGTAGAAGTAGTTGCAGCGTTGTAGTTGGAGTCGGCTGCCTTAGTCGCGGTGATCGAGCAAGTTCCGGTTCCTGATGTAACGGAAACAACACCAGTACTACTCACAACAGAGCAGGCGGTTGAAGAACCGGCCGAATAAGAGATGGTTCCGGTACCCGATCCACCACTTGCTAGAACGGTCTGGGTTCCGCCGAAGGTCACGTTGTAAGAGGTTGTGGCAAAGGTCAAGGCTGACTGACCTACGGCAGTAATTGCAAAATTAGTCGCAGTACCGAAGGTAATCGTGTAGTTCGTATTGGCGAGTGAGCCAAGTGAAATTGCGTAGCTGCCAACAGACTCACCCGCTGCTCGTGAAAGTGCGCCTGTAAGGGTGTCGGTCGAATAGAGCGATCCAGATGTGAGTGTGTAAGTCAAAGTGGGATCTGTTGCGCCATAGGCCTTTGATTGGCCAGTCGAAGCTGTCACCGTAATCAAGCGCTTGCCGACGTTAATGGTGGCTGACCCGGCGGCAGTAAGCGAACTGAAGCTGGAGCTGGTTGGGGTGAAATCTGCAGTTAATGCGGTGGTGGCATTCACGGCTGCTGGGGTCCATGAGCATGTGGCGGTCGTGGATGAAGCGGCAACAGCCGAACATCCGGAAATTTCTGCTCCCCCGACTTTAAAGGCGACCATTCCGGGAGTGTTTACGGTTGCTGTGATTGTGACAGCGTTTCCATACGTCGCAGTCGTTGCTCCACTTGGGAGGGCAAGAGCGAGAGTTGGAGTCGCCGTTGTGAAGGTAAAGGTAATTGCGGCAGAAGTAACAGCTGAATAGTTATTGTCAGCAGCCTTCGTTGCAACGATGAGACATGTGCCGGTACTTGATGCAGTCAGAGTCGCATTTGCTGCCGAACTACTGAGTGAGCAGCCAGTTGCAGTTCCACCTGTAGAAATCGCATAAGTGACTGCGCCTGTGCCAGACCCACCTGTGGTCGAGAAGGCTGGCTGGGCGGAGTAAGCAGACCCGGTGTAGGCCGCAGTGGATGATGTCGATGACGCGACCAGGGTTGTCTGCCCGACCGCTGTGATCGTCAGCGTGCCAGTCGAATACGTGATGATGTAATTGGAAGCAGAACCTGTTGTGAATGTAACTCCGGAGGGAGTGATTGTGTAGCTACCCACGGCGGTTGGAGACGTTGGCGAATAGGCATAGGTGCCAGATGATGTCGAGATCGCATCTGATCCAAACAGTGTGCCAGCTGTGACCGAGACGCTATTTGTTGGCGAGATAACAGACCCAGTGTATGAAGCGGTTACAGATCCAGCCTTAATCGTGATGGCCCGTCCGGAAACTGTGATGTTCTGCGTTACTTGAGTAGCGGCAGAGTAATTAGTTGTGCCGCTGTCGTTGGCAGAGATTGTGCAGGTTCCAGCGGTCAGAATAGTGAGTGCGCCAGTCGCTGAATCGACATTACAGACTGTAGACGTGGTGCTCGCGAAGACAATGGATCCAGTGTTCGCAGGTGATGAAGTAGCCGTAACTGAATGCGTGCCAGCGCTCTCGCCATAGGTCACGCCAGTAGGCGCTGTTCCAAAAGCTAAGGTCAATACTCCCTGGGTGTAGGTAAATAGATCAGAGGCTCCTTGGGTCGACGAACCCGAAGCATTCGTGAGAATAATGTGAACGCCACCCAGCGATGTGGAGGCTGGTGAAACTACTTGGATATGGGTTGAGTCGATCGCCAAAACGCTTTGAGCAGCGACAGAGCCGAAGAGCACTCCCCCAGTAGCAAGAAGGTTATTCAGATCGGTTCCGGTAATTGTCACCGAGGTTCCGCCTGCAACTGTGCCTGATGAAACCGATAGTGATGTGATCGCAGGAAGGGCTACATAGCTGTACTTGTCATACAGGGAAATTGCAGAGGTCGTCGCTGGGTTACTGACACGAATATCAACCGTACCTGTTCCTGCTGCTGCGACTGCTGTGATTTGTGTATCGCTGGTTACTGTAAAACTAGTGGCATTTGTCGTTCCAAATTTCACGGCAAATACCCCAGTGAAGTTCGTTCCGGTGATGGTTACTGAGGTTGTTCCGCCAGCAGGTCCTGACGTTGGATTAACGCTGGAAACAGTCGGAGTGCCGTAATACGTGAAAACATCTGAGGACGATGAAGCCGAGCTTCCGCCAAGGGTTGTGACCACAACATCAACCGCACCGGTACCTGCTGGCGAAACTGCTGTGAGGGCAGTGGCGCTGGTATAGGTAACGCTTGCAGCAGCAGTAGATCCAAACATTACAGTCGAGGCGGATGTGAAGTTAGTTCCGATGATCGATACTGAAGTACCACCAGACCGCAATCCGACCGTCGTGCCCAGGCCCGTGACAGTTGGCAAGGCGTAATAGGTAAATTTATCGGCCGCACTCGTGGCTGATGTGGTTCCTGAAGTAACGGTGATGTCAATCTGACCTGCACTACCTGCGGGTGCCACAGCCGTGATCTGGGTCGAGCTATTTACGACGTAACTTGCTGCATTTGTAGCGCCAAATTTAACCGCGGTTGCCCCGGTGAAGTTTGTACCCGTGATAACCACCGATGTTCCGCCCGCGACCGGACCAGCAGTTGGACTAATGCCTGTTACGGAGACAGCGGTTGTGTAGGTAAATTGATCAGCAGTTGACGTCGCAGAGTTAGAACCTCCAGCAGTCACCACAACATCCACGTTTCCGGCAGATCCCGCTGGAGATGTGGCAGTGATTTGGGTGGTGCTATTTACCGTGTAAGCAGTGGCAGCATTCGCTCCAAATTTAACCGCCGTAACGCTCGTGAAATTTGTTCCGGTGATCGTTACAGAAGTGCCGCCGCCTGTCGTTCCTGATGACGGCGAGATGCCAGTGACGCTCACCGCCCCTGTATATGAGTACTGATCGGCGGTAGAAGTGCTCGATATTCCACCTGGCGCAGTCACCACAATATGCACGGTTCCGGCAGATCCCGCTGGAGATGTGGCCGTGATCTGGGTAGCGCTATTTACCGTAAAACTTGTGGCGGCCACTGTTCCAAAGGTGACCGCAGATGCGCTCGTGAATCCAGTACCCGTAATAACAACTGATGAGCCACCTGAAGTAGAACCAGTTGCAGGGCTCACGCTCGTGACTGTAGGAGCAACGAGATAGGTGTACACGTCATTAGCCGTCAGCGCGGACGTTCCACCGAGAGTCGTTGAGACCGTCACATCAACCGATCCGGTTCCAGCTGGGACAGTTGCCGTGATCTGAGTACCAAAGGTATTGACCGCGTAATTACTTCCCGAGAGAGTTGTGTTTCCGAACTTTACTGCGCTCAATCCAACCAAATTATTTCCATTAATCACAACGGAATTTCCTCCAGCAGCTGGGCCGCTATTGGCTACAACCGAAGTGACAACTGGCGTTGCGGTTGGAAAATCACTCGAGCAACTTGATGACGTGGTCTGGTAAGTAGCAGTAACGGATGCAGGTGCCACAGCCGCAGAATTACAGGTTGTAGAGCTGGGTTGAAAGAGGGCAAGCGTATTTGTGCCTAGTGAATAGGTCGTTGAAGGTGCAAAACCTGATACTGGATAGAGCGCAGTATCAGCCACCACCTGGGTAGGGCCAATAAGTGTGACTCCTCCAAATGGCCCAATCTTGATTCCAGTGCTCTTTCCACCGCCTGGATATTGAGTAAGAAATCCACCATCCGCCCATTGGGCCACAACTTGGCCGTTGATAAATAAAGTATCAAACGATTGGTTCGCTTGGCCCGCGACATAACTTCTCTGGAAGACGATGTTCTGCCAGGTACCTGCTGCAATGGCAACAGACGGGGTTACGGAGCCCATGTATGAGAGGCTGGCATAACCGTTAATTGTCGATCCATTATTGTAAATCTGAAAACCTTGACCGCGATCAGGATAAACACTATCCCCGTACACGGCACTCAACTGCATAGTGAGATAAGAAGATGAGCTCTTAACCCATGTTTCCATGGTGAAATTCTGACCCGTTATTAATCCGGTACCTGTCGGAAAGTTCAAAAGTAATGCGTTATTCGTCGGAGTATTTCCTGAGCCATCAGGAAACGAGTGAACACCAGTAGATGTAAGCGAGAGGCTTCCTCGAATATTCGTGAGGGCCGGGTTCGAAGTTGATGCCGCAAGTAAAGAAGAAGAGGGGGTCAGCGTGGCATTCATCGTGTAATAGGTGCTCGTTGGATTCCAGGGGCAGGTTGCTGTATTCGCCGACGCGACAATTATGGTGACGACTGCTGAACAGCTGGGAATCACTCCTAGATCCGTTTGGAATGAGACAGTTCCTGCAGCGGAAGTGGTTGCTGTGATTGTGTCTATTACACCAACTTGCACTGTGCCATTTGCGAGCGCGATAGTAATTGCGGTCGGAGGTTTGTTTACTGTGATAACAATAGAAGCGGTCGTCGTTAAGCCAGAGCTCGCCTGCGTACCCGTGATGACGTATGTCGCGGTTGGAGAGTACGAGGCAGGTGTGCCTGTAATCGATCCCGTCGTCGTATTTAAAGAGAGTCCACTTGGCAATGAAGGGCTAACGGTAAAGCTGTCAATTTGTCCACCCGATGAGTTCACTGTGTCCGCAGTTATCGCAGTACCCGCGGTGGCGGTCAATGTTGGAGTTTGATAGGTAAAAGCGGGCGGAGGCGGCGTTGGAGCATCGCTCGAACAACTTGTCGTCGCCGTATGAAACGAAATAGAGACGGCAGGATCTGTAGCAGTAGTGCAGGCGCTGGCAGTAGGTTGAAAAAGAAGTAGTGTGCTTGCTTGGTTCGAAAAGGTTAGGGACGGACTATATTCCTGGGTGCCTACACCGCCTGTTACAGGATATAGCGGAGTCTGAGAGCCTGCCAGTACTTGCGTCTGGCCTACATAAGACGTGTTGCTTGACCCGGAAAACGGCCCAATTTTTATGATCGGGATCCCAGTCGTGTTTCCGTAACTATTGTTATAGGAAGTGGTGTCGCAGGAAGCGATCAATTTACCGCCAATAAAAAGATAATCGTTTGTAGAGGTTGTTCCGTTATATTTTCTTTGCATCGCAAAATCAACCCAAGTATTGGCAGGTGCAGTAAACGTTCCGCTGAAATTACATTGGGTATCTCCGCCGACAAAGTCATAGATCGAGCCTGAGTTAAATGTCCATTGCGCAGCTCGATTGTTATAGAATCCATCACCGTTGGAACCACCGAATGAAAAGCCACCGGTCGGCGAAGGGGTCTTTATCCACGTTTCTACAATGTAGGACTCTCTCGAATAGATCTGACTTCCGGCTGGCATATTAAACAAAATCGCATTGTTTGTAGAAGTATTACCTGCCTGTGGGCCGGTTTGGGTGAAAATATGAGTGCCTGTTGACGTCATAGAAATGCTGCCAGGGGCGTCGGCGTTCGCCTTAGTCGCCAGATTTGGTGCAAGAAAGATAGTTAACGGCACAAGCAAAGAGCCGAGCAAAGCAGAAATTAGCGCTTTCGTGAGTCGTGCTTGAATCTTGTTTTTCA
>DAINQZ010000020.1:0-16981 GCA_036742235.1 Candidatus Nanopelagicaceae bacterium
GTAGCTTGGTCACCAGCCTTCGGTGTAAATGTGCGCACGAGGTCTTCTCCTTATTGCTTCAGTATTGCCTTGATAATGTCGGTTTTGCGATATGCGGTTTAATGCAAGAGGTGCAGATTACCTGCCCGAGCGCTCTCGGGTCAAAATGAGGTCACGCGTGAAAAGGCCAGAATCAACTTCCGTTAGGGCTTTTTCAGCTTGTACCCAGCAGGGCACTTGGGGTTGAGGGCCTTGACCACCTTCTTGGCGGCGCCCTTCACGCAAGTAATGGTCTTCTGGATCACATTTACCCCTGGCTTAAGGACGATGGGTGGGGTCGATGGAGCCGTCGGCTGGGGCGTGGGCGTTGAGGTTGTAATAGGAGTGACCTTTACGGTTAATGATGGAGTGGGGGTGGCCTTGTGCCCCGCTGACTCCGGACCTTCACTCTCATGGCCTTCACCCTCGCCAGTGCTTGGGGGCGTGGCCATCGGACTGGCAGTGTGAGTTGAAGTAGGGGTCGGACTCTGAGTTGTTTGAGGTGTAGGCGTCGAAGAAGTTGAGGATTTAGGCAGCTGCGCAATCGCGGAAGCGAGAGATGAGATCCAGCCACGAGATAGGTACGAGGCGCCAGATACTCCTTGAATAGCGGCGCTCTGTTCTTTCAGTGATTCACTGACGAGAATTGGCAGCGCATAATTTGTATAAGAGGCATTCGAACCACGAGTGGATACTTGTGGCGTATCAATCTTGGTGATCTTGCCACTGTCATCAACGGTGATCTGTACTTGGACAGTTCCGAAGTTGTAATTGACTGCATTGCCTAAATACGTTGTTGCTGCGTGTGCTTCATCAATAATTCCAGTAAGAGAGCATGCGCCAGCTAATGAGAGCGCAAAAGCACGAACGCCTTTATTCGCTTGCATCATTAAAGGTCTCGTCTCTTCGCGCCAAGGTCATATCGATTCGAGCCAAGAGATCGTCATCTGCTGGGTAATCGACCTGCATTAAGGTTAGACCGCAAGAGGGGAAGACATAGGAGTCAGATACCCGAGACTTTGCTGAGAGTATCTCCTTCATCCAACTCACTGGGTAGCGCGACTCCCCCACGCAGACCGCTGCGCCGACAAGATTACGCACCATATTCCAACCAAAGGCATCGGCTGATAGTTCGGCGATAACGAAGCCATCGCTATCTCGGCTCCAATGAAAGCGCTTCAACTCGCGGATCGTTGTGCTGCTTGGGCGATAACGACAGAAGGTAGCGAAGTCACGCTCACCCAACATCTGTGCGCTCGCTTCATTCATCAGGTCGATATCGAGCTCTCTAAACCAGGTCGTTGCATCCAGGCGTTGCAGCGGTGAGAGAACGCGATTGTTATCGAGAATCTTGTAGCGGTAGTGCCTTGCTTCGGCCGAGAAGCGGGCATGAAAATTAGCTGGAGCTTCGACGACCGAGTTGATGCGAATATCGCGGCTTAAGATCTGGTTGATTCGGAAGTAGAAATTATCGATATCCCATTCGGTCTCATCTGGGCGATAACGCGAAAGATGAGGTGTGGCTGGAATATCGACGTGGATGATCTGGTGCAGGGCATGAACACCTGCATCGGTTCGGCCAGCGACAACGGTATTTACTTGATGGCGGGTCATCCGCGAGAGCGCATCTTCGATCTCGAACTGAATCGTCCGTTGATCAGGTTGCTTAGCCCAGCCCGCGAAGTTGGTGCCGTCGTAGGATAAATCGATCTTTAAACGACGAAACCCACTCTCGGGATTGAGAGTGGGTTGCGCCATAACGTGCGAGAAGGTTGGTGAGACTAAAACAACCTAGACGAGCTCGATAACTGCCATTGGCGCGTTATCGCCGTTACGTGGACCGACCTTGGTGATACGTGTGTATCCGCCATTGCGGGTTGCGAAACGTGGACCGATCTCAGTGAAGAGTGTATGTACAACGCTCTTGTTCTGGATTGTCTGCATCACGCGACGACGAGCAGCGAGATCGCCAGCCTTTGCAGCTGTGATCAGCTTCTCTGCCACTGGACGAAGGCGCTTAGCCTTGGTCTCAGTTGTAGTGATGCGGCCGTGTTCGAAGAGCTGCTCAGCAAGGGTGCCTAGCAACAATCTTTCGTGTGCTGGTCCGCTTCCGAGACGTGGACCTCTACTTGGTGTTGGCATGCGTTTTCCCCTGAGCCTTAGACGTTCTCTGATTCAACGAGTTCATCGTCGACTTCAGTTCCGTAGTTGTGGTGTTTAGTTGGATCGAATCCGATTGGGCTGTCTTTAAGCTGGAGTCCCATAGAGTGAAGCTTTGCCTTCACTTCATCGATTGACTTTGATCCAAAGTTACGAATGTCGAGAAGGTCAGCTTCTGAACGGCCAACGAGCTCGCCGACAGTGTGGATTCCTTCGCGCTTCAAGCAGTTGTATGAGCGAACGGTGAGATCGAGATCTTCGATAGGAAGAGCGAGATCAGCAGCGAGCGCAGCATCTTGGACGCTAGGTCCCATTTCGATGCCTTCTGCGTTGACGTTCAATTCGCGAGCAAGACCGAAGAGTTCGACGAGAGTCTTACCTGCTGATGCCATGGCATCTGAAGGCTTCATTGACTGCTTTGTCTCAACATCGACGATCAAGCGATCGAAGTCTGTGCGCTGCTCAACACGAGTCGCTTCAACCTTGTAGGTGACGCGAAGAACTGGTGAATAGATTGAGTCGACCGGAATACGGCCGATATCTCCGCCAGCCTGCTTATTTGAGACAGCAGTGACATATCCACGGCCACGCTCAATGGTGAGTTCGACTTCGAACTTAGCCGATGAGTTGAGGGTCGCGATATGTAGATCTGGGTTGTGAACCTGTACACCTGCAGGAGCTGCGATATCTGCGCCTGTGACAACGCCTTCGCCATTCTTGCGGATGTAGATAAGTGATGGATCATCGTTATCTGATGAGATCACAAGGTTCTTGATGTTAAGGACGATCTCTGTGAGGTCTTCCTTAACGCCTTCGAGAGTGGTGAACTCGTGGAGCGCACCATTCACGCGAATGCTTGTTACAGCTGCACCTGGGATAGAAGAGAGCAGGGTGCGGCGTAAGGAGTTTCCGAGTGTGTAACCAAAACCTGGCTCAAGTGGTTCGATGATGAACCGTGAGCGGAATTCGGATACGACTTCCTCGCTGAGGATGGGACGTTGTGCAATAAGCACTTATTTCCTCCGTACGTTAGGGAGATCCACTATTTGATCTCCGGTCTTCTTAAATGGACTTAAATAGGTAAGGCTGGTTTAAAGAGTCTTACTTGCTGTAGAGCTCAACAATGAGCTGCTCTTGGATCTGGGTATCGATAACTGCGCGGTTTGGAGCACCGTGAACCAAGATTCGCATCTTTGATCCAACAACTTCCATCCATGCTGGTACTGACTTTTCACCGAGTTCAGCGCTTGCGACGATGAATGGTGTGAGATCAAGTGAGCCTGGGACAACATCAATAACATCCATTGGTGTGACACGGAATGAAGGAATGTTGACCTTCTTACCGTTCACAAGGAAGTGATTGTGACGAACAAGCTGACGTGCCATATCGCGGCTCTTTGCAAAGCCAGCGCGATAGACGACGTTATCAAGACGAGTCTCAAGGATGATCAAGAGGTTCTCACCGGTCTTACCTTGGAGGCGGTTAGCCTCTTCGTAGTAACCGCGGAACTGCTTCTCTAGAACGCCATACATACGTGCGCACTTCTGCTTTTCGCGCATCTGTAGAAGGTATTCAGATTCCTTTGAGCGACCACGACCGTGCTGCCCTGGTGGGTATGGACGTGATTCGATAGGACACTTTGGACCATCGCACTTTGAGCCCTTGAGGAAGAGCTTTACTTTTTCGCGACGGCAGCGCTTGCAATCTGCTCCGGTATAACGAGCCATTTATTCTCTTCCTTCCTTAAACTCGACGTGGCTTTGGTGGGCGGCAACCATTATGTGGAGCTGGAGTGACATCTGAGATGGCTCCAACTTCAAGTCCTGCTGCCTGCAGTGAACGGATAGCTGTTTCGCGACCTGAACCAGGTCCCTTAACAAAGACATCAACCTTCTTGAGGCCGTGCTCTTGAGCACGACGTGCTGCTGCTTCAGCTGCAAGCTGAGCTGCGAAAGGTGTTGATTTACGTGAACCCTTAAAGCCAACCTGACCAGCAGATGACCAAGAGATAACCGCACCACTTGGGTCGGTGATAGAGATGATGGTGTTGTTGAAGGTGCTCTTAATGTGAGCCTGACCTGCAACGACGTTCTTCTTCTCTTTCTTACGAAGCTTAACTTTGCCCTTACCTGCGGCAACCTTTGATTTAGGAGCGGCCATTGTTACTTAGTCTCCTTCTTCTTACCAGCGATTGCCTTACGTGGACCCTTACGTGTGCGCGCATTTGTATGTGTGCGCTGACCACGAACAGGTAGTCCCTTACGGTGGCGAATACCTTGATAGCTCTGGATTTCGACTTTACGACGGATATCGCCAGCGATCTCACGGCGAAGGTCACCCTCGATTTTGTAATTTGCTTCGATATATTCACGAAGCTTTGCCAATTCTGGCTCTTGAAGATCCTTAACGCGGGTATCTGGGTTAACGCCGGTCGCAGCGAGTGTTGCGTGCGCGCGGGTCAATCCAATCCCGAAGATATATGTAAGTGCGATCTCTACGCGCTTTTCGCGAGGAAGATCGACACCGACTAGACGTGCCATATCGCTTACCCTTTTTCTTTAATCCGGAAGGTCCTTCGCAATGCATCCTGTTGGGTAACAGGCTCTGGCCTTCCGGACCAGAGGTCTGATCCGAAGATCAGTCGCACCACGCGTTCTTTACTACTTGTACAGCTCTTTACAACGGGAGAGAAACTTTTAGATTATCCCTGACGTTGCTTGTGACGAAGGTTGTCGCAAATGACCATGACGCGACCATTACGACGAATGACTTTGCACTTGTCGCAAATCTTCTTCACGCTTGGCTTAACCTTCACGATTTTCCTCTTTCACTTATTACTTATAACGGTAGGTAATACGACCTCGTGTGAGGTCATATGGACTCAGTTCTACAATCACACGATCTTCAGGCAAGATACGAATGTAGTTCTGTCGCATCTTTCCGCTGATATGTGCAAGTACAACGTGTCCATTTGTAAGCGTTACTTTGAACATTGCGTTCGGTAAAGCTTCAGCTACAACGCCCTCGATCTCGATTGCGCCATCTTTCTTAGCCAAGCAGTACCTACTTATCTGATCTAGTTGCTTACATGGGTTGCCGCCCATTTCTGGGCAGAGGAGAAGATTACCGAGAACCCCCCAATAGGGGAAATCCGGCCCTTATACTCCTGCGATGGCCACTTTGCATGAAAACGCTCAGAATTCTGAAAACTGGGCGCCGGCCAGGCTCTTTCTCGATGGAGCGACGATCTACTCCCCCGGATTGCCCGCACGCACGGGTGCTTTAATCGAAGGTGGCCGTTTTATCGCCTTCGGGCCAAAAGCGAGCGCACTCTTCGACCCCGAAACTGATTCTCATCTTCCCATGGCGGGCAGCTTTATCACCCCAGCTTTCGGTGATGGCCATGCCCACCCACTCTTCGCTGGGCGTGAGGCGGCAGGTCCCGCGCTTACTGGACTCACCACCTTGGAAGCGATGGTTGCCGAGGTCGGTCGTTATGCAGAACTGCATCCCGACGGCTGGATCGTCGGCGGTGCCTATGAAGCGGCGATCGTAGAAGCCGGTGACTTCGATGCGCAGTGGCTCGATGCCGTTGTGAGTGATCGACCGGTTCTCTTACATGCCGTTGATCATCACACCATCTGGGTGAACTCCAAAGCACTTGAGATTGCAGGGATCACATCAGCTACCGCCGATCCTGATGGTGGAAGTATCGCTAGAAGAGCCGATGGATCGCCTAAAGGAACACTTCGCGAACCTGCGGCGATAGATCTGGTCATCTCCAAGATTCCGCCACGCACGGTGGAGGAAGAAGTCAATGCGCTCGCTTACGCGACGAAGCGGATGCTCGCATCTGGCATTACCTTTACAAACGACTCATGGCTCGAGCCAGGAATGGCGCAGATCTACAAGCGTGCACACGATCAAGGAAAGTTGCCTGTTGATCTCAATCTTGCGTTCTTAATCAGCCCAGAGAATTGGCACAGTGAGAGTGATCGAATTCTTGAAGATCGCACGCTCTTCGATGGTATCGAATCCATCAATGCATCTGCGGTGAAGTTCCTATCCGATGGCGCGCTCTCGAGTGGTACTGCTGCCCTTTTGCATGAGTACCACGATCACCCTGGCTACTCAGGAATCACGGTATGGAGCACCGATGAGTTACGCGCTGCGGCTCTTCACTTCGATGCGCTCGGTTACCAATTACATATTCATGCGATTGGTGATGGCGCGGTCCGTCAGGCACTCGATGTCATTGAGTCGGTAATCTCCACTAACCCAGAATGGGATCGCAGGCCAGTGATTGTGCATGCCCAACTCATTGACGATGCCGATCTGCTCCGCTTTGTAGATCTTGGGGTTATCGCAAATATGCAACCGCTCTGGATGTATCTCGATCCAATGAATAAAGAGTTGATTGCTCCGCGCATTGGCGCACGCAATGAGTTGCAATATCGGATGCGAGATATGGTCAATGCCGGGATTGATATCGCCTTTGGCTCAGATTGGCCTATAACCAGTGAGATTCCCCTACTTGCCCTCGGTGTGCCGGTTCATCGCAGTGAGCCAGGAAGTAGTAATCCGCCATGGTCTCCGGAGCAGGCAATTACCTTAGAAGAGTCTTGGGAGTTCTATACATCAGGAGTTGCCTATCAAAACTTCCGTGAAGCCGACCTTGGCGCAATCGATGTTGGGATGCGAGCAGATTTCATCGTTCTCGAGCAGAATCCATTTGCAATGCCTGTCAATCAGATCCATACAGCAAAGATCGCTGCGGTCTACAAAGCAGGAGTGCGAGTTAGCTAAGAAGATCTGAGATCTCAACGCCCAGGCGACCGAGACGTTCTTTACCGCCATCGAGTGATGTCATAACGAATGGCTTGCCATCTGGCAGAAGTGCAAATGTCTGTTCGAAGTGAGCACCATTCGTCTTATCGATTGAGACAACGGTCCAATCATCAGAGAGAACTTTCGTCGTCGCAGATCCGCGAGTAATCATTGGTTCGATTGCGAGCGCGAGACCAACTTTGAGCTCTGGTCCAAAGCCAGCTTTACCAAAGTTGAGAACATGTGGTTCTTGATGCATCTCGGTGCCGATGCCATGGCCACCATATTCGCGCAAGATGCCGTAACTTCCCTGAGATTCAATGTAGAGCTGAATCGCTTCTGAGATATCTGTGAGATGGCCGCCTACCTTTGCAGCAGCAATACCGCGCCACATCGATTCGTCGCAGGTATCCATCAACTTCTGATCTTCGGGATCAATCTCACCGATTCCAAAACTAATAGCGGAGTCTCCGTGCCACCCATCAACAATTGCGCCAAAATCTAATGAGAGCACATCACCATTCTGCAGTGGTCGCTCATTAGGAATGCCGTGCACAACTTCGTGATTTACAGATGCACAGAGCACGTTGGGATAGCCGTGATAACCGAGGAAGGATGGGGTTGCACCGCGATCAGCGAGGTGTTTGGCTGCGATTGCATCGAGTTCAAGTGTTGTGACGCCAACCTTTGCAGCATCTTTCATCAGGAGGAGCGCTTCGCCCACAACGATGCCGGCTTGGCGCATCTTCTTGAGGTGATCAAGGCTCTTGATCTGGATAGCCATGCTCTGACTCGTTAGTGAACTACGGCAGCGCTGAGGGCTGAAATGGCGCGCTGGGAGATCTCCCCTACTTCACCAGTTGCTTCAATGGTGATGAGGAGGCCTTCGCTGCGATAGAAAGCAATGATCGGCTTGGTCTGCTCTGCATAAACTTCAAGGCGACGAGTAATGACCGCTTCTGAATCATCTTCGCGCTGATAGAGCTCGCCCTGACACTTATCGCAGATGCCATCAACTGCAGGCTTCTCATAGATAACGTGGAATGAGGCGTTGCAATTCTTACATGTCCGACGACCTGAAAGACGAGCAATGATTTCAGCATCTTCAAGTGCGAGTTCTAAGACGGCATCCAATGGTGTACTCGCCTGCGCGAGGATTGCACGAAGGACTTCAGCCTGCAAGACGTTACGTGGGAAGCCATCGAGAAGGAAACCTTCTTGGGCATCGGCATGAGTAAGGCGATCCTTCACCATCTCATTTGTTACAGAATCTGGAACGAGTTCGCCGCGATCGACATAGGACTTTGCAAGGAGACCAAGTTCGGTCTCATTCTTCATATTGTGTCTGAAGATATCGCCAGTCGAAATGTGCGGAATACCGTAATGAGCAGCGAGGTGAACAGCTTGCGTTCCCTTACCAGCCCCCGGTGGTCCAACGAGGATAAGACGCATTAGCGCAAGAAACCTTCATATGAACGCTGTTGCAACTGAGATTCGATCTGCTTTGCGGTATCAAGACCAACACCGACAACGATCAAGATTGCAGTTCCGCCGAATGGGAAGTTCTGTGATGCGTTGAAGAGAATCAGAGCGATGATCGGAATAATCGCAACAAAGGCGAGGTAGAGCGAGCCAGGTGCGGTGATGCGAGAGAGAACATATTGAAGGTACTCAGATGTTGGCTTTCCGGCACGGATACCTGGGATGAATCCACCGTACTGCTTCATATTGTCAGCAACCTCATCTGGGTTGAATGTGATCGCAACATAGAAGTATGTGAAGAAAATAATGAGAGTCGCGTAGGCAATGATGTAGATCGGGTGATCGCCCTTAACTAGGTTCTGCTGAACCCAGATCGCCCACTTCGCTTGGGAACCAGAGAAGTTCACGATGAGCGATGGGATGTAGAGAAGTGAGGATGCGAAGATAACTGGAATAACGCCAGCCTGGTTCACCTTAATAGGAATATACGTACTAGTCCCACCGTATGACTGGCGACCAACTTGGCGCTTGGCATACTGGACTGGGATACGACGTTGAGCTTGTTCAACGAAGACGACTGCAGCAACAACCAAGATTCCGACGACCAAGACGAAGAGGAATGCGAAGAGACCCTTCTGAAGCTTGATTGACCAGAGTTGTGTTGGGAAGCCAGCAGCGATCGATGTGAAGATCAAGATCGACATTCCATTACCGACGCCGCGATCAGTGATCAATTCACCGAGCCACATGATGACAGATGTTCCGGCGGTCATCACAAAGACCATCGTCACAATGCGCTGCCATGAAGCATCAGGGATGATGGCGGAAGCACAACCGCTGAAGAGACGACCAGGTGTGCGAGCAACAGCGATGAGGCCAGTTGATTGCAAGATCGCTAAACCGATTGTGAGGTAACGGGTGTACTGGGTGAGCTTTGCAGTTCCGCTCTGTCCCTCATTCTTCAATGTTTCAAAGCGAGGAATAACAACGGTGAGCAGCTGAATGATGATTGAGCTGGTGATGTACGGCATGATGCCGAGTGCGAAGACCGAGAGGTGAAGAAGTGCGCCACCGCTGAAGAGGTTAACGAGGCCGAATAATCCGCCATTGTTTGCCGCCTTCAGACAGGTCTGCACATTCTTATAAGAGACGCCTGGAGTTGGAACGATCGAGCCGAAGCGGAAGAGACCCATGATTGCCATGGTGAAGAAAATCTTTTTGCGCAGGTCAGGTGTCTTAAAGGCCTTTGCGAACGCTGAAAGCATTTTCTCTCCTTCTAAATTCCGTCTAGATAGTTTGTTGAACTCAAGCGCTGATTAGAGCCTCTTAAAGCTTGGTAGCTGATCCGCCTGCTGCAGAGATCTTCTCGACCGCTGATGCTGAGAACCCGTGAGCTGTGACATTCACCTTGACGGTGATCTCGCCATTTCCGAGGACCTTGACTGGATAGCTATCGCGCACTGCACCCTTTGCAATGAGATCTTCTACTGTAACAGTGCCACCCTTTGGATAGAGAGCATTGATGGTAGAGACATTCACTGGCTGGTACTCAACGCGCTCTGGGTTCTTAAAACCACGGAGCTTTGGAAGACGCATGACCAATGGGAGCTGTCCGCCTTCGAAGCCGGCACGAACTACGTTACGAGCACGAGTTCCCTTACCGCCACGACCTGCAGTCTTTCCCTTTGATGCCTCACCACGACCCTTACGGGTACGTGCCTTCTTTGCACCAGGGGCTGGACGAAGATGATGAACCTTAAGAACCATTTTTATTCGACCTCCTCAACGGTGACCATGTGACGTACTGCGACGACCATTCCACGAATTTCTGGACGATCTTCCTTAACGACAACATCACCGATTCGCTTTAGACCAAGTGAACGCAAGGTCTCGCGGTGCTCTGGACGAGCTCCGACCTTTGAACGAAGTTGGGTAACTTTTAGACGTGGCATGTTATGCACCTACCGATGCTGCGATGGCACGAACAGTTGCTGCTGGTGCGACATCTTCTAGTGGAAGGCCACGGCGAGCTGCGATTGCTTGTGGGGCCTCGAGAGCCTTGAGAGCAGCTGCAGTTGCGTGAACCATATTGATTGGGTTAGCAGAACCAAGAGACTTGGTAAGAACATCCTGAATTCCAGCGCACTCGAGTACGGCACGAACTGGACCACCAGCAATAACTCCGGTACCTGCAGATGCTGGGCGAAGAAGAACTACGCCTGCTGCTGCTTCACCTTGTACTGGGTGAGGAATTGTTCCGTTGAGAACAGGGACCTTGAAGAATTGCTTCTTCGCATCTTCAACAGCCTTAGCGATAGCTTGTGGAACTTCCTTCGCCTTGCCGTATCCGATACCGATTGTGCCCTTCTGATCTCCGACGACAACGAGTGCTGTGAAGGAGAAACGACGTCCACCCTTAACAACCTTCGCTACGCGGTTGATGAAGACAACGCGCTCTGTATATGGAGACTTCTCTTTTTCAGGGGCGCCATCACGACGATCGCGACGTGGGCCGCGGTTATCGCTCTTGCCCTCCTCGCGTCCACCACGTGCTGGTGCAGCTGATGAGTTAGATGTAGGAGCAGCCATTAGAAGTCCAATCCATTCTCGCGGGCACTATCTGCAAGAGCAGCAATGCGACCGTGGTACTTGCTTCCACCGCGGTCGAAGACCACTGCAGAAATTCCCTTTTCAAGAGCGCGCTTTGCAACGAGTTCACCGACGACGCGAGCCTTTGCGCTCTTATCACTTGATGAATCCTTACGAAGATCAGCTTCCATAGTTGAAGCAGATGCCAGAGTCTGGCCGAGAGCGTCATCAATAACCTGGGCAACCAAGTGACGAGATGAGCGTGACACTACAAGGCGAGGACGAGCGGCTGTGCCGACGACCTTCTTGCGGACACGGAAGTGGCGACGACGGCGTGCATTCTGTGATGAGCCTTTAACAACTTTTACACCGATAGCCATTACTTCTTACCTGTCTTTCCTTGCTTGCGGCGAATCTTTGCACCTTCGAGGTGTAGACCCTTGCCCTTGTATGGATCAGCCTTACGAAGCTTTTGGATCTTCGCTGCGACTTCACCGACGAGTTGCTTATCGATACCGCTGATAGTCAAACGTGTTGGTGATTCGACCTTGAAGGTGATTCCTTCAGGTGCTGGGAATTGAATCGAGTGGCTGTAACCGAGTGCGAATTCGAGATCTTTACCCTTTTCAGCTACGCGGTAACCGACGCCGACGATAACGATCGTCTTTGAGTAACCGGTGGTGACGCCTTCGAGCAAGTTAGCAACCAAGGTACGTGAAAGACCGTGGAGTGAACGTGCTGTACGGCTATCGTCTGGACGAGCGACAACGAGGTTGCTCTCTTCCTTCGCGATGGTGATTGGCTCAGCTACGACGAGTGAAAGTGAACCCTTAGGTCCCTTTACTGCAACGTTCTGACCAGCAATAGTGACTTCGACTCCTGAAGGAATCGCGATTGGCAAACGACCGATACGTGACATCAGATCACCATACGTAGGCGAGAACTTCTCCGCCTACCCCTTGCTTGTTGGCTTGCTTATCTGTGAGCAGGCCAGAAGATGTTGAGATGATTGCAACGCCAAGTCCACCAAGAACCTTAGGTAGAGCAGTTGACTTTGCATAAACGCGAAGACCTGGCTTTGAAACGCGACGAAGTCCTGCAATAGAACGTTCGCGGTTCGCACCAAACTTCAGGTCAAGGGTAAGTGTCTTACCAAAGCCGGCAGGATTAGCGTCGACCTTAAAGCCGGCGATGAATCCCTCCTGCTTTAAAATTTCGGCAATGCGAACTTTTACCGACGATGAAGGCATTGATACCTCATTGTGGTAAGCAGAGTTCGCGTTGCGCAGACGTGCAAGCATGTCTGCGATCGGATCTGTCATTGTCATTCGGTTGGCCTCTGGCCTTTCTCGGGCTGGTTTCCTACTTGTGTAGGACCTGTCTCGTAGTTAGTGGGTTATTAAAACTTTTCTTCTTCGAACCTTCTGTTTCGAGCTTCCAGTTACCAAGAAGCCTTCGTGATGCCAGGCAACTCACCACGGTGAGCCATCTCGCGGAAGCAGATACGGCAGATGCCGAACTTTTGGTAGACAGCATGCGGACGACCGCAACGCTGGCAACGTGTGTAGCCGCGAACCTTGAACTTAGGCTTGCGCGCTGCTTTGACCTTAAGTGATGTCTTTGCCATTAGTCGCTCCCCTTAGTTCTCACGGAATGGAAAACCGAGTTGCTTCAAGAGCTCGCGGCCTTCTTCATCTGTCTTGGCTGTTGTTACGAAAGTGATATCCATACCGCGCTGACGATCGATCTTGTCCTGCTCGATCTCAGGGAATACTGACTGCTCAGTAAGACCGAAGGTGTAGTTACCGTTGCCATCAAACTGCTTAGGTGAGAGGCCGCGGAAGTCACGGATACGTGGAAGTGAGATTGAGAGAAGACGGTCTGTGAACTCCCACATGCGATCGTTACGAAGTGTGACGTGTGCGCCAATTGGCATACCTTCACGCAACTTAAACTGTGCGATCGACTTACGTGACTTAGTCACTTGTGGCTTCTGTCCGGTGATGATGGTGAGATCGCGGATCGCACCTTCAATCAACTTCGAGTCACGAGCTGCTTCGCCGACACCCATATTTACAATGACCTTGGTCAATGTTGGGATCTGCATGACGTTGCCGTATGAGAACTTCGTCTTCAACGCTGGCTTGATCTCAGCGATGTAGCGAGCCTTAAGGCGTGGCTGGGTTGCAGTAGACATTATTAGATGTCCTTCCCGGTACGACGTGAGATGCGGACATTCTTGCCCTGATCATCTTTACGTGAACCAATACGAGTTGCCTTGCCATCATCGCCAACAATCTGCACATTTGAGATGTGGATCGATGACTCAACGGTAAGAATTCCGCCGACCTTTACGCCGCGCTCTGAAGTCTCTTCCTTGGTGTGGCGCTTTACGCGGTTAACACCCTCGACGAGAATGCGCTCTGATTCCTTGTTGACTTCGAGAACGGTGCCTTTGACACCCTTATCTTTGCCAGCAATAACCTGAACGGTATCGCCCTTCTTAATGCTTGCCATTTTTATAGAACCTCCGGCGCTAATGAAATGATCTTCATGAACTTCTTATCGCGGAGTTCACGAGCAACTGGTCCGAAGATACGGGTTCCACGTGGCTCGCCATCAGCCTTCAAGATCACTGCAGCGTTCTCATCAAACTTGATATATGAACCATCTGGACGACGATTCTCTTTAACGGTACGAACGATGACAGCCTTAACGACCTCACCCTTCTTAACCTGACCACCAGGGATTGCATCCTTGACGGTACATACGATGATGTCACCGATACCGGCGTAGCGACGGGATGAGCCTCCGAGTACACGGATGCAGAGAAGTTCCTTTGCACCAGTGTTATCGGCGACGCGAAGTCGCGATTCTTGTTGAATCATTCTTTTCTCACTCCCTTTGCTTACTTAGCCTTCTCGAGGATCTGCACAACGCGCCAACGCTTGGTAGCGGATAGCGGACGAGTCTCCATCAAGAGAACGCGATCGCCGATACCGGCTTCGTTCTTCTCATCGTGAGCCTTGAGCTTGTGTGTGCGGACCATGACCTTTGAATAGAGACCGTGCTTGACCTGATCTTCGATCGCAACGACGACGGTCTTATCCATCTTGTCGCTTGTGACGATACCTTCACGGGTCTTACGGAAACCGCGGGACTCACCCTGTGGATTAGACATTATGCGGCGCCTCCAATTCCTAATTCACGTTCACGCAAAATTGTGTAGATGCGTGCAATTTCTTTACGAACCTGGGTCAAACGACCATGGCTCTCGAGCTGTCCTGTTGCTGCCTGGAAGCGAAGGTTGAAGAGCTCTTCCTTCGATTCGCGTAGCTTGATAGCTAGTTCATCTGTTGAGAGCGCACGAAGCGTCTCAGCTGAAACGATATTTGACATTAGAACTCCTCACGCTTCACTACGCGGCACTTCATTGGCAACTTGTGCATTGCACGAGTCATAGCCTCGGTTGCAATATCTTCAGCGACGCCTGAGATTTCAAACATCACACGACCTGGCTTTACGTTTGCAATCCACCACTCAGGTGAACCCTTACCGGAACCCATACGAGTTTCAGCAGGCTTCTTTGTGAGAGGACGATCTGGGTAGATATTGATCCAGACCTTTCCACCACGCTTGATGTGACGAGTCATTGCAATACGAGCTGCTTCAATCTGACGGTTAGTCACATATGCAGGCTCAAGAGCTTGGATACCGAAGTCACCAAAGGCAACGACAGTTCCGCCCTTTGACATACCAGCACGTTTTGGGTGGTGCTGCTTACGGTGCTTAACCTTGCGAGGAATCAACATTATTCGCTGACCGTCCCTTCACTTGCTGGTGCTGCGGCTTCAACTGGAGCTGCTGCACGGTCTGAGACATTTGATGTCGTGACCTCTGCGCGTGGTGCACGCTGTGGGCGAGCTGGTCCGCGAGAAGGCTTTGGTGCGCGAGCAGCTGCGAGAGCTGATGCGGCACGCTCTGCACGAGATTCGATAACTTCACCCTTGTAGATCCAGACCTTTACGCCTAGACGACCGAAGGTAGTTGCAGCCTCATAGAAGCCGTAATCGATATCTGCACGAAGTGTGTGAAGAGGTACGCGACCCTCGCGGTAGAACTCTGAGCGAGCAATTTCTGCTCCGCCAAGACGTCCACCGCACTGAACGCGAATACCCTGTGCGCCGGCCTTGAGGGCTGACTGCATCGACTTACGCATCGCGCGACGGAATGAGACACGAGCAGAGAGCTGCTCAGCGATTCCCTGTGCAACGAGTTGCGCATCGATCTCTGGGTTCTTCACTTCGAGAATATTGAGCTGAACCTGCTTGCCTGTGAGCTTCTCAAGATCCATACGGATGCGATCAGCTTCAGTTCCACGGCGACCGATAACGATGCCAGGACGAGCAGTGTGAAGATCGATACGAACACGCTCGCGGGTACGTTCGATTTCGATACGTGAAACTCCAGCGCGCTCCATGCCCTTAGACATCATGCGGCGGATCTCGATATCTTCCTTCACATAATCCTTGTAGTTCTTCTCAGCAAACCAGCGAGATTTGAACTCAGTGGTGATACCAAGGCGGAAGCCATGTGGATTTACTTTTTGACCCATTTACTTGGCCTTCCCTTCGTTAGCAGATTTCTTGGCATTCTTGTGAACGTGAGCAGCTTTACGCTGTCCATTCACGCGATAACCGCGATCATCTGAAACGGTTAATGTGATGGTGCTGGTGCGCTTGCGGATAGTGAATCCACGGCCCTGAGCACGTGGACGGAAGCGCTTCAATGTGAAGCCCTCATCCACTGTTGCTTCAGCAACCCAAAGCTCTGATGAATCGCGGAGAGCCGGATTCTTCTGCTTTGCGTTAGCGACAGCTGAGTTAAGAAGTGTGTAGAGATCGTCACCGATCTCCTGTGGTGCGAACTTCAAGGTTGTGAGTGCAACGTCTACGCGCTCACCACGGATGATGTTCACGACACGACGTGCCTTCTGAGGTGTGCTGCGGATGTTACGAAGAACAGCCTTTGCAACCAAGACATCGCTCTGATCGGCCTTTGGCAAGTTACTAGCCACGAGATGCTCTCCGATCGTCTTTGACGTGACCCTTGAAGGTACGAGTTGGAGCAAACTCACCGAGCTTGTGTCCAATCATTGCTTCAGTCACGAATACTGGGACGTGCTTACGTCCATCATGAACGGCGATTGTGTGGCCGATCATTGCTGGGATGATCATTGAACGGCGAGACCATGTCTTGATGACATTCTTGGTGTTCGCATCGTTCTGAACATCTACCTTCTTCTGAAGGTGGCCGTCCACGAATGGACCCTTCTTTAAACTACGTGGCATTTGCAGTCGGCTCCTTATCGCTTCTTGTTCGACTTACGACGGCGGACAATCATGGAATCAGACGCCTTCTTCTTACGAGTACGTCCTTCAGGTTGACCCCAAGGTGAGACCGGGTGACGACCACCAGAAGTCTTACCTTCACCACCACCGTGTGGGTGGTCGACAGGGTTCATAACAACTCCGCGGACAGTTGGGCGAATACCCAACCAGCGCTTACGTCCAGCTTTTCCGTAGTTGATGTTGCTCTGCTCGGCATTGCCGACCTCGCCAACAGTTGCACGGCAACGGACATCGACGTTACGAATTTCGCCAGAAGGCATACGAAGTTGTGCGTATGGGCCTTCCTTTGCAACGAGCTGAACTGATGCGCCAGCTGAACGAGCAATCTTTGCTCCTCCGCCTGGGCGAAGTTCAACAGCGTGAACGACGGTACCGACTGGAATATTACGTAGTGGAAGCGAGTTACCTGGCTTGATATCAGCTGATGGGCCATTCTCGATTGGATCGCCCTGCTTCAACTTATTTGGAGCCAAGATGTAACGCTTCTCGCCAT
>DAINQZ010000021.1:0-16913 GCA_036742235.1 Candidatus Nanopelagicaceae bacterium
GGCCACTTCTGGCTCTTGCCAGCAAATGATAATTACGCGCCGATCCCAGCTGATAGTGCTGAGATTCTTGGAAAGGTAACGGCAGTACTTCGTAGCGTCCGCTAATTACCTTCGCACTACTTTCGGATCGCCGTTGTAAAGCGGGGGCGATCATTGAAATCGCGATGAAGTGCGATCGATTCAAAGTCACTACTCAAAGCGGTAGCAAAGTCTGGACCTTGAACCTCATTATGCTCGCAAGCAAAGAGTCCGCCTGGCTTCAATAACCGCGCAGCCGACGCTATAAATTCACGGGGAATCTCCATGCCATCAGTGGAGCCGCCAAAGAGCGCTACGGCTGGCTCGTGGGTGAGCTCGTCGGGCAACTCTTGAGTCGTTGGAACATACGGTGGATTAGCAACGACGACATCACACTTCACACCTTCTAATGCCTGCTGCGCCGATGAGTGGACGACGCGAATCGGAAGATCAAATTTCGCAATATTCTGATTGAGCCACTTTAGGGCCGCCTCATCTTTCTCGACCGCTATAACCCTTATATCTCGCTTCTTTGCGCTCTCACTGACTAACGAGATCGCAATGGCGCCGCTGCCAGATCCGAGATCGACAATGCTCACTGGGTCAGTAAATCGGCCGAGTTGATGAAGTACTTCATCCACCAAGAGTTCGGTCTCTGGCCGTGGAATTAAGACACCTTCACCGACATCAAAACTCAAATAACGAAACGGTGCCTCGCCAATAATGTATTGGGTGGGGCGACCAGTGAGCCGTTCTGCAATCAGGTCTGAGAACTCATCGGATATTCGATCAAACTCCGCTGCCTCTAGTTCGACGGTACGAGCATGCAGCTCCATCCGGGTTACACCGAGAGCGTGAGCTAGTAATAACTCAGCATCGATAGGTGAGATCTTCTTCTCGGCTAACCGATCTTTCCCGACCTTAAGCAGCTCGCGAATCTGGGCAGCCATTACTCCCCCGCTGTTGCCAGACGTTCGGCCTTATCAGCATCGAGAAGTGCATCGATCACTGGATCCAATTCGCCGTTAAGCACCGCATCAAGGTTTGAAGCCTTAAAATTCACGCGGTGATCTGAGAGTCGGTTCTCTGGGAAGTTATATGTGCGGATGCGCTCAGAGCGATCCACGGACTTCACCTGTGATTTACGTTGTGCCATCGCTTCGGCATCGGCCTGCTCTTGAGCATGGGCCAAGAGGCGTGCCCGCAAGATACGCAACGCTGACTCTTTATTCTGCAACTGAGATTTCTCGTTCTGACATGAGACCACGACTCCCGTTGGAATATGGGTGATTCGAACCGCCGAGTCGGTGGTATTTACTGACTGTCCGCCTGGGCCAGATGAGCGATAAACGTCGATCCGAAGATCCTGCTGGCGAATTTCAACATCGACTTCATCGGCTTCGGCCAAGATCAGAACACCGGCTGCAGATGTATGGATACGGCCTTGAGATTCAGTCTCAGGTACTCGCTGGACTCGGTGAACTCCACCTTCGAATTTCAACTTGGCATAGGGTGATTGGCCAATTTCTGCGACGCCCTTGGACTTCACTGCCATCGAGATTTCTTTGTAGCCACCCATCTCAGACTCGGCATAATCAATAATCTCGGTCTTCCAATTGTGCTTCTCGGCATAACGTTGGTACATGCGGAGCAAGTCGCCAGCAAAGAGCGCAGATTCATCGCCACCAACGCCAGCCTTAATTTCTAGGATCACATCGCGATCATCATTAGGGTCGCGTGGCAGAAGGAGTTCTTCCATCTTCTCGCCCGCGGTATCGTATGCCGCCTGAAGTGCAGGAATCTCTTCTGCAAAGCTAGAGTCATCTGCCGCCAACTCTTTGGCAGCTGCAAGATCATCTTCCGCCGCCTTATATGCGCGGTAGCCACCGATTACTGGACCGAGTTGGGCATAACGCTTTCCAAGTTGGCGGGCCTTACCCTGATCAGAGTGAATACTGGGATCAGCGAGTTCGCGCTCTAGCTCTTCGTACTCAGCAAGGAGCGCTGGGATCGTTCCAAAACGTTCCGCCACGACTTACTCCTTTGATCTCAATGCGTTGAAAAAACTTGAACAATAAATTTGGGCAATAAAAAAGACCCCACGCACCCAAACGGGTGCGATGTGGGGTCTTGAAAGTGAGCTACTTCTTTCCGAAACGCTTTTCGAACGCTGCAACACGGCCGCCGGTATCGAGGATACGCTGCTTGCCGGTGTAGAACGGATGGCATACGGAACAGACTTCAACGTAGATCGAACCAGTGGTCTTTGTCGACTTGGTGGTGAAAACTTCACCGCAACCGCATGTAACGGTTGTCTCTACATATTCTGGGTGGATCTCTGGCTTCATGGGTAATCCTTTATATGGAAGTGGCTGGGTCCGGCGAGCCGGTGAACCAGAGGGTATGGGTGAAGTCTACTCGAGAGCTCGGATAGGGCAAAACCCTCCCCTTACTTCTCCCCGTCAGCGGTGGTCTTCTGGATCTGCATCAAGAATTCCACGTTGGACTTGGTGCCCTTCATCTTGTCGAGCAAGAGTTCGAGCGCCTGCTGGCTATCGAGGGCATGGAGGACGCGGCGGAGCTTCCAGACGATATTGAGCTCTTCTGTTCCCATAAGGATCTCTTCCTTACGGGTACCAGATGCATCAACATCGACAGCTGGGAAGATGCGCTTGTCGGCAAATTTACGATCGAGCTTGAGCTCCATATTTCCGGTGCCCTTGAACTCTTCGAAAATAACTTCATCCATCTTCGAACCAGTCTCAACGAGAGCGGTTGCAAGGATGGTGAGCGATCCACCATTTTCAATATTACGCGCCGCACCGAAGAACTTCTTTGGTGGATAGAGTGCAGCTGAATCCACGCCTCCGGAGAGAATGCGGCCTGATGCAGGAGCTGAGATGTTGTATGCGCGACCCAAGCGAGTAATCGAATCGAGAAGAACTACGACATCGTGGCCAAGTTCGACGAGGCGCTTAGCGCGCTCGATCGCAAGTTCAGCAACCGAAGTGTGGTCATCTGCTGGACGATCGAAGGTTGAAGCAATGACTTCACCCTTAACACTGCGCTGCATATCTGTAACTTCTTCTGGGCGCTCATCGACGAGAACAACCATGAGATGACACTCAGGATTATTTGTCGTGATCGCATTTGCGATGGATTGGAGGACCATCGTCTTACCGGCCTTTGGCGGTGAAACGATCAGACCACGTTGGCCCTTACCAATTGGTGCGATCAGATCGATCACACGAGTGGTGAGAATTCCTGGCTCGGTCTCAAGGCGAAGGCGCTCTTGTGGGTAGAGCGGAACTAGCTTTGCAAAGTCGACGCGATTGCGTGACTCCTCGGGATCTGAGCCGTTAACGGTATCGAGCTTTGCGAGTGCATTGAACTTCTCTTTGCGCTCCCCCTCGTGTGGCTGGCGTACTTGACCGGTGATGACATCGCCCTTGCGAAGTCCATAACGGCGCACTTGCTGGAGTGATACGTAGACATCGTTTGGTCCAGCGAGATATCCAGTTGTGCGGATAAATGCATAGGAATCGAGGATGTCGAGCAGGCCTGCTACTGGAAGTAAGACATCATCTTCCGAGATCTGAATTTCGCGCTCACCGCGCTCTGGGCGATCGCCACGGTCACGGAAACGGCTTCGATCGCGGCCTCGGCCACGGTCGCCGCGATCATTGCGGTCGTTACCGCCTCGATCATTCCGGTCCCGACGATCGTTATTTCCTCGATCATTACGATCGTTATTTCCTCGATCATTACGATCATTTCGATCGTTGCCGCCGCGATCATCGTTGCCGCCGCGTGGCGATGAATCCTCTGATTCATCTGAATCATTATCTGCACCTTCAGAGCGGCCCTTTGCAGAACCTGAATTCTTCTTGTTGCGCGCCTCTTGGCGGGCCAAGCGCTTCTCTTCACGCTCTTGCTTTGCAGCTTCGCGATTTGCTGCCTGGAGATCTGCGATCGATGAGACGAGATCACCCTTGCTCAACTTTGCGGCGCCATCAATACCTAGTGCGCCTGCGACCTTCTTGAGCTCGGTCACTGTCATTGCGGATAGTTCACCAGAGTCCTTCTTTGCTTTCGCTGACTTCTCGGTGCTATCGAAATCTGTTGAAGACATGCTTTCCTTAATGTAATGAGTAACGGGGTTCTTCGGCTAAACCGAGGTAATCCCCATTAGAGATAACTTCTCTAATTTTTCAAGCGATGGATTTGTACAAGTGATTTTGCTTTTGTAGTGATTGTCTTAAGCGTTCTTCGCCTCAGTTGTTTCCGGCGGGCCTTACGACTCCCAAAAGGTAGCACATTCGGGCAGATATGCCCAAAATTAGGCCTGTTGATACCCCTGCTGGCTGATCGAAAGGTGCTTTACGGCGAAGGAGGAGCCTGCGGCGAGGACCATCTCTTCGACCTCGGTCTCTGATGAGGTGTGCAGGACCAAGACTGTCGGGCCAGCTCCAGAGATCACGGCAGCGACGCCGGCAGCTCGGAAGCGCTCAACCAATTCGAAACTCTTTGCCATCACACTTGAGCGATAGCGCTGATGGATCATGTCCTCAGTTGCAGTCAGAAGTAAATCTGGGCGATGTGAGAGCGCATGCACGAGCAGGGCTGACTTACCTGCATTGGCGGCTGCATCTGCATGTGGCACCGTCTCTGGCAAGAGCTTTCGCGCCTTAGAAGTCGAGACTCCGGCTGCCGGAATGAATGCCAAGGCTTTGATCTTCTCGTGAACATCGATCTTTACAGCCCGTCCCGTTCCATTCTCCATCCATGCAATCGTTGCGCCACCAAGCACGGCAGCAGCAACGTTATCGGGATGTCCTTCAATCTCAGTGGCAAGCGCGATCATCTCATCATCGGTTAAAAGTGATTCCCCGCCATGAACGAGTGCGCGAGCAAGAGCCAATCCCCCGACAATTGCTGACGAACTCGATCCAAGTCCGCGACTATGTGGAGTGACATTTAACGCGCGAAGTGCGATTCCGCGAGGCTTCTGTCCCATATGTTCAAAGCCACGAAGCATCGAACGAATAACAAGGTGAGTCTTATCCTTCTTAAGATCCTCTGCACCTTCACCGCTTACATCGACATCGAAGATTGCCTCATCAAGAATTTGAGCGGCGTAGCGGTCGCGCATCTCAAGTGCCAATCCAAAGCAATCAAAACCTGGTCCAAGGTTCGCCGACGTCGCAGGAACACTGATCTGTGCAAGATTGGATTTGAAGGTGAGTCGGTTCGTTGACATGGGTGGCTCCTTAGAGACCCATCGCTTGTGCAGCGGCTTTGACATCAACCGGAACAACAACTGGAGCTGAGGCGTTATCGAGAATATGTCCGACATCTTTAAGGCCATTTCCAGTCACAGTGATGACGATCTTCTTGCCTCGCGGAAGTTTTCCTTCAGCCTGCTTCTTAATAAGTCCTGCAATACCAGCTGCAGATGATGGCTCAACAAAGATGCCCTCTTTCGCTGCAACGAGACGGTAGGCCTTTAAAATCTCTTCGTCAGTGACCGAATCGATGAGGCCGCCAGAGTTATCTCGAGCCGCAATCGCTTGATCCCACGAAGCAGGATTTCCAATACGAATAGCAGTCGCGAGCGTCTCTGGATTAGCAACCGGATGTCCCAATACAAGTGGCGCAGCGCCAGCAGCTTGGAATCCCCACATCTGAGGCAACTTTGTGGAGACCTTGTCCGAGTAATACTCGTTATAGCCCTTCCAATAGGCAGTGATATTTCCAGCATTACCAACTGGAAGTACATGAAGATCTGGGGCATCGCCCAAGAGATCTACCACTTCAAAGGATGCGGTCTTCTGGCCTTCAATGCGGAATGGATTAACTGAGTTAACAAGTGCCACGGGATACTCTTGTGATAGTTCGCGCGCAAGATTGAGGCAATCGTCGAAGTTGCCATCCACCTGGATTAAACGTGATCCGTGAGCGATCGCTTGAGCCAACTTACCCATTGCAATTTTGCCTTGCGGAATAAGAACGACTGGAATCATGCCGGCCTTTGTTGCATATGCAGCAGCCGATGCAGATGTATTTCCGGTCGATGCGCAAATAACAGCCCTGGCACCATCTTCGGCCGCCTTAGAGATCGCCATCGTCATGCCGCGATCTTTGAAAGATCCGGTTGGATTTGCACCTTCGACCTTGAGCCAAATTTCGTTACCGAGCATCTCAGAGAGAACGCACGCTGCTACAAGCGGTGTTCCACCCTCGCGCAACGAGACAACAGGGGTTTTTGATGAGACAGGTAGGCGATCGCGATACTCATCAATAACTCCGCGCCATTGATGGGCGCCACTCTTCTTCTTTCCGAAGATCGCCATTACCGAATACCTTCCACGCGGATGACGCTGACTACATCAGAGACGGCATCGAGTTTTTCAAGATCTTTCACAGTGTTTGCAAGATCCGATTCGGCTGCAATGTGCGTCATGACAGTGAGTTCGGCATTATTGCCAGCCCCGCTTTGACGTACGGTCATGATCGACACTGCATGTGCAGCAAAAGTTTGAGCGACTGATGCAAGTACACCTGGTCGGTCAGAGACGTGCAGACGAATGAGATAACGAGTACGAGCTACACCTATCGGAGCGATATCAAGATCGGCATAGTCGGTCTCGGTAGGTCCAAGACTGCCTTCATTGCGGTTGCGGGCTACTGCTACCAAGTCACCCAAAATCGCTGATGCAGTGGGTGCGCCACCTGCGCCACGACCATAGAACATGAGTTCGCCGGCTGATTCGCATTGAACGAATACTGCGTTGAAGGCTTCGCGGACTGATGCAAGCGGATGCGTCTTAGGAATCGCAGTTGGATGGACGCGAACAGTGATCGTCTCTTCACGAGAGCCATGCGCTTCATTCGCTTCAGCGATCGCGAGGAGTTTGATGACAAAGCCCATATCTTGGACCACGGCGACATCCTCGGCGGTGATCTTCGTAATTCCTTCACGGTAAACGTCGGCATCAGTCACAACCGAGTGGAAGGAGAGTCCGGCCAAGATCGCAGCCTTCGCAGCAGCATCGAAACCCTCTACATCTGCCGTTGGATCAGCTTCGGCATAGCCAAGATCTTGAGCCTCTTTCAAAGCATCTGCAAAGGAGAAGCCGGGGTGTTCGTGCATCTTTGTGAGAATGAAGTTTGTTGTTCCGTTGATGATTCCCATGACACGTTCTACGTGGTCGCCGACGAGTGACTCAGCGAGAGGGCGAAGAATCGGGATTGCTCCCGCTACTGCTGCTTCATAATAGAAATCAACATCTGCTTCATCTGATGCATGGAAGAGTTCAGCGCCGTGATGAGCTAAGAGCGCCTTATTCGCTGTCACTACTGCCTTGCCGTTGCGCATCGCGGTCAGGATCAATTGGTGAGCGGGCTCGATTCCGCCCATGACTTCAATGACGAGATCAATATCGGGATCGTTGACGATCGACTCGCTATCAGTGGTGAAGAGTTCCTTCGGAATACCAGGTCGATCAATAGTGAGATCGCGGACTGCGATCTTTGTGAGAATTAAGGGAACGCCGGCACGAGATGCCAAGTCAGAGGCATTCGCTACGAGCAGACGTGCTACTTCAGCGCCGACATTGCCACAGCCGAGCATTCCAACGTTGAGGGTCTTACCTACCAAGGTACGGCCTGCCACGAGATCAACTCCTACATAGTTCCAGATTCAGGGATCAGCGAGGGTTCGCCAAAACGCTAGGGGTTAAGTATCTCAGATATCCAATGCGAGTAGATCGCTAATACTCTCGCGCCGAGTGAGCAGCCTGGCCACCCCATCCTTCACAGCGACGACGGCGGGGCGCGGAATATGGTTGTAATTGCTTGCCATCGAACGGCCATAAGCGCCGGTCGCAGGGACTGCGATGAGGTCGCCCGGGGCGATATCTTCAGGCAGATCAATCTCTCGAATAACAATATCTCCGGTCTCGCAATGCTTTCCGACGATACGGGAATCAACGGTTGCGGCGGCCGAGAGGCGATTGGCCAATAGCGCCGTGTATTTCGCGCCATAAAGAGATGGGCGGATGTTGTCGCTCATGCCGCCATCAATCGATATGTAACGACGAGTGAGACCCCCTTCGAGCTCAACGTTCTTTGTCGTCCCTACCTCATAGATCGTCGTCGTTGTTGGACCAACAATATGTCGACCTGGCTCAATCGAAATCTTTGGAATTCTCAATCCATGCTTTTCGCATTCGCTCTTTACTACTTCTGCGATTGCACCCATTACTTCATCTGGGACGAGGCCACTCTCACCAGGTAGGTATGCGATTCCATAGCCTCCCCCGAGATCGAGTTCTGGCAATTGCAGATCAAAGTGCTCGTGATACTTCGCAAGTAATTCGATCAATCGAGTTGCAGCGACTTCAAAACCATCGTTGATAAAGATCTGAGAACCAATATGAGAGTGGATCCCGGAGAGGTTGAGAGATTTATGTGTGAGCGTCTCTTCAATCGCCTTCCAAGCCGCTCCACTTGCAATGGAGAAACCAAACTTCTGATCCTCATGTGCAGTTGAAATGAATTCGTGGGTATGAGCCTCAACGCCGGCGGTGATTCGAAGATAGACCTTCTGAATCTTTCCGAGCCGAGCAGCGATTCGTGCGACTCGCTCAATTTCGTGGAATGAGTCCATGACGATCGTGCCGACACCGGATGAAATGGCGTTCTCAATCTCGGCCTCAGATTTGTTATTTCCATGCATCTCAATGCGTGCAGCTGGAAAGTCGACCGAGGTTGCCACCGCAAGCTCGCCAGCGCTGCAGGCATCGAGTCCAATTCCAAGATCTGCTACCCACCGGGCAACTTCTTTATTGAGAAAAGCCTTAGCTGCGTAATAGACCGTTCCGGCGTTCTCCCCAAAGTTCTTCTCTAGCGCCGCCTTCCATGCGTTCGCTCGCTCCATAAAATCATCTTCATCGATAACAAAGAGTGGGGTGCCAAATTCTTGCGCAAGCGAACTGGCACTTACGCCAGCAATGGCGAGCTCTCCGTCGAAGGAGGCGTTGCCTGAATATGGCTGCGATAGTTTCATTTACATCTTCTCCGGTGCGCTGACTCCAAGCAACGCTAATGAATTAGCGATGACCTGAGCGGTTGATTGACAAAGCGTAGCTCGCGCTGAGTGAAGGGCGCTTGGTGCCTCATCTCCCAGCGGTAAGACGCGGCAATCTGCATAGAAGCGATGGTAGATGCCGGCTAGCTCTTCTACATATCGAGCGACTCGATGCGGTTCGCGAAGTTCGGCTGCGCTTGCAACGATACGTGGGAACTCACCAAGTGCCCCAATCAATTCGCGTTCGCGCTCATGTTCAAGAAGTTCGGGGTGAATCTCGTTTACGCCATAGGTGATCCCAAGATCGGCGGCATTACGAAGAACGCCACAGATGCGGGCGTGGGCGTATTGCACGTAGTAGACGGGATTCTCGTTTGTACGGCTACGCAATACATCAACATCCATCACCATCGGTGTATCCACGGGATAACGAATCAGGGTATAGCGAGCCGCATCGACGCCAACTTTTTCAATGAGTTCTTCTAGAGTAATGATTGTTCCGGCGCGCTTGGATAGTTTGAGCTCTTCGCCATTCTCGAGAATCTTGACGAGCTGCCCGATCAAAATATCGATGTTCTTGGTTGGGTCATCCCCCGCACAGGATGCAAGTGCCTTCAGGCGATGTACATACCCATGATGATCTGCACCGAGCATATAAATAAGGACGTCAAAGCCGCGTTCACGCTTGGAGATGTAATACGCCGAATCAGAGGCAAAGTAGGCAAATGAACCATCAGATTTAATCATGACGCGATCTTTGTCATCACCAAAGTCTGTGGTGCGAAGCCAGATTGCGCCTTCATGTTCAAAGACATGACCTTTGGACTTGAGCGTCTGCAGACAATGGTCGAAGAAGTTATCAACATAGAGTGAGCGCTCAGAGAACCAGACATCAAAATGTGTATTCATATCGTCGAGGACTCGCTGCTGATCCGCCAACTGCAAGGCATATCCCGCATCGCGGAAGGCCGCGATCGACTCTGATTCTGGAAGATCTTTGAACTCTGGGTGTGATGCAGCAATCGCTTGTGCAAGGTCGTCGATATAGAGACCGTGGTAGCCATTCTCTGGACGAGGTAGCCCAAGTACCGATGAGCGAATCGATTCTCCGAAGAGATCCATCTGAACGCCGCGGTCATTGACGTAAAACTCTCTTGTGACATCAGCCCCCGCAGCACTTAATACTCGGCCTAACGCATCGCCCACTGCAGCCCATCGGGTATGACCCAGATGAAGTGGGCCAGTTGGATTCGCTGATACAAATTCAAGGTTGATCTTCGTTCCAGCAAGAGTCGAACTCTTGCCAAACTCACCCTGCTGAGTCAGGATGCTGGCGATCACTCCCCCTTGGCTCGCTTTCGCAAGTGTCAGATTAAGAAATCCAGGTCCAGCGATATCGATTGCAGAGAGATCTTTAGCCACGGAGTCGTCGGCTAAGAGCGCCGCCTGAAGAGCTAGCGCAATCTCCCGTGGCGCAAGACCAGCGGACTTAGCGAGAGCAAGTGCAATCGAAGTTGCATAATCTCCGTGATCGCGATTCTTTGGACGCTCGAGCGTCAACGAAGTGGGCAGTTCTACATGCTCTGGGAGTGAGCCACTCTGCTTGAGGGTCGCTAGGGCTCTCAGGATCCCCGCCTCTAACTCCTCTTGAATGCTCATTGGCGAGAGTTTACCTGCAGTTGACTCAGAGCCGTTGCGGCGCCCAATCGGGCTCGATCTCGCTCCGTTATCAAAACGTTATCTGGACCGAGGCTTTTTTTGTCGTTCCCACTAGTGCAAATCTCACCGTGACACTAGATTTACCACGCTCATCAGTCGACCCCATGGCCAATGAAGATTTGGCCCGATTTCTGAGCACCTTTCGAAAGGTAATACATACATGTTCAAGCGCCGTAACGCTGTCTCAGCACTCGCTGCTGCAGCACTCGCAGTAACAGGTTTTGTAGCAACAACCCCAGCACACGCTGCTGCAGGTTTTGTTGGTGTCATCCTTCCAGATGCTGCATCATCAAACCGTTGGGAAAGTGCTGACCGTCCATTCCTTACCAAGGCATTCGCTGCTGCCGGTGTTGCAGTCAAGATCCAGAATGCAAATGGCGACAAGGCTGCTTTCGCAACCATCGCTGATCAGATGCTTACACAGGGCGCAAAGGTCCTTGTAACTGTCAACCTTGATTCACCATCTTCAAAGGCTGTTCAAGATAAGGCCAAGAAGCAGGGTGTTCCAACAATTGACTATGACCGTCTCACACTTGGTGGTTCAGAGTCTTACTACGTTTCATTCGATAACGTTGCTGTTGGCGTTCTTCAGGGAACAGGCATTGTTAATTGCTTGAAGGCAAAGGGTGTTAAGGCACCTCGCATTGTCTACCTCAACGGTTCACCAACAGATAACAACGCAACACTCTTTGCTCAGGGATACAAGTCAATTGTTAACCCATACCTCAAGGCAAACGGCGGAACTGTCGTAGCTGACCAGGCTGTACCAAACTGGGATAACGTCCAGGGTGGAACAATCTTCGAGCAGATGCTCACAAAGGCCGGCGGAAAGCTTGATGCAGTTGTATCAGCTAACGAAGGACTTGGACTTGCTGCAGTAGCTGTTCTCAAGAAGAACGGTCTTAACGGTAAGGTCTGCGTATCTGGTCAAGACGCTTCTGACGCAGGTCTTGCAGCAATCATCACAGGCGACCTCTCAAACACTGTCTACAAGGCAGTTAAGCAGGAAGCCAATGCAACAGCTGCTCTCGCTGTAGCCCTCTTCAAGGGTCAGAAGGCGACTGCTGCAACAGGCATGACAAATGCAGGAACTTCAACAGCTAAGTTGACTGGCACAAACAATATTCCTTCAGTACTTCTCGTACCAGTTGGAATCACAAAGGCCAATGTCAGTGCAGTAACTGCTGATGGATACACAACACGTGCAAAGATTTGCGCAATCGCAACTGAAGCAGCGTGTAAGGCAGCAAAGTTCTAATAACATCCCTACAAGGGACGTTATAAGGTCTTAAAACCTTATGAAAAAACCCACCTAATTTCGGTTAGGTGGGTTTTTTCATTGGGTGAAATCAAGTAAAGTTCGAACACTTAATCGTTAGGGGCTCCGGTGTCTGAAGCAATTCTATCGCTACGAAATATCAACAAATCTTTTGGAGCAGTCCATGTGCTTCGAGGGGTTGATCTCGATATCTACCCTGGACAAGTCACAGCTCTCGTAGGTGATAATGGTGCCGGAAAGTCAACGCTCATTAAATGTATTGCAGGTATCTACACACCAGAGAGTGGCGAATATCATTTCGAAGGAAAACCTGTCAGCGTGAATGGTCCACGAGACGCGACTGCACTTGGCATTGAAGTTGTCTATCAAGACCTCGCTCTCTGCGACAACCTCGACATTGTTCATAATATGTTCTTGGGACGCGAGAAGAAAAAGGGCGTGACCCTCGATGAGTCCAATATGGAATTGCTTGCTCGCCAGACACTCGATGGCTTGAGCGTGCGTACTGTGAAATCAATTCGTCAGACGGTCTCGTCCCTCTCAGGAGGTCAGCGACAGACTGTTGCTATTGCTCGCGCTGTTCTCTGGAACAATAAGGTAGTTATTCTCGATGAGCCAACAGCTGCGCTCGGTGTCTCGCAGACCGAACAAGTGCTTCATTTAGTTCGTCGCTTGGCTGATGCCGGCATCGCAGTTGTCCTCATCTCTCACAATCTCACGGATGTCTTCGAAGTTGCTGACAATATCGCCGCTCTCTACCTCGGAACGATGGCTGCCCAGGTCAAACTCAGCGAGGTCTCTACAAATCAGGTAATCGAACTCATCACTACTGGAAAATCTGCAGGAGTCACACCAACGGGGGCTACAAAATAATGACTACCACTACTTCAACTCCAGCCTCCCCTACGCTCAAGACCGCGATGACTGATTACTGGTCCCGCGTAAAGTCTGGTGATATCGGATCCCTTCCAGCGGTTCTTGGACTCGTGGTGCTTTGTGCAGTCTTCACAGGTATGAGCAGCTCCTTCCTGACTCCCGGAAACTTCGCAAACTTGTTGACCCAAGCAGCTGGAGTAATCGTTGTCGCAATGGGCCTGATCTTTGTGCTTCTCCTTGGAGAAATTGATCTCTCGGCCGGGTACTCGGCAGGTGTCTCAGGTGCTGTTCTTGTCATTCTTGTAAGTAATCATGGCTGGAATTGGATTCCAGCGCTTGCCCTTTCAATTCTTTCGGGGATCGTGATGGGGCTGGTCATCGGCTGGCTCGTCTCCTACCTTGGTGTGCCATCTTTCGTTGTCACTCTCGCGATGTTCTTGGCATTCCAGGGAATTCTCCTCTTGCTTGCTGGTGAAGGCGGGACAATTCCAATCACAGATAAGACTGTTGTTGCGATCGAAAATAGCAACATGACACCAATTTTAAGCTGGACTTTCTTCTTGGGCGCGGGATCGCTGTACATCCTTTCAGGCCTTCGCAAAATTGCAGTGCGTCGCAAGGCAGGTTTGAAGACCGAACTTATTCAACTTTGGGCGCTCAAAACAATTGGACTTCTCGCCGTCTGTGCTGCAGCGGTCTACTCGCTCAATCTAGAACGCTCAAACAATGTACAGCTCGTCTCGCTCAAGGGAATTCCCGATGTCGTTCCATTGATTCTGGCGATCTTAGTGATCGGTACCTTCTTCTTGGGCCGCACCTCCTTTGGTCGTCATCTCTATGCAGTAGGTGGCAATGCTGAAGCAGCGCGTCGCTCTGGTATAAATGTAAAGCGCGTTCGATTAATCTCGTTTGTCATCTGTTCAACACTTGCTGCTATTGCAGGCCTGATCTTCGTCTCGCGTGCAAATTCTGTCTCACCCTCCACTGGCGGAAATGCAACACTTCTCTATGCGGTTGGTGCTGCAGTCATTGGCGGGACTTCCCTCTTCGGCGGCAAGGGAAAGATGCGCGATGCCATCTTGGGTGGCTTAGTCGTTGCTGTCATTGATAATGGCATGGGCCTATTGGGCTATTCAGCTGGTATCAAATACATTGTCACAGGCTTAGTGCTTCTCATTTCTGCCGGCGTCGATGCGCTCTCTCGTAAGGGTGGAGCAAATTAGCGCGCGGAGCTAACGTCCGATCTCTGGACTCTAAAGAGCGAGAACTTTAAGAATCAAAAAGAGGGCTAACCGAATTCGGTTAGCCCTCTTGCTTGTGCGGAAGGTGGGACTTGAACCCACACGCCGAAGCACAGGTTCCTAAGACCTGCGTGTCTGCCATTTCACCACTCCCGCGAGCGACTAAGTGAGTCTCTCAACTCGAAAACCTTAGTTCCCCCAGTTTAGGTGATCAGCCCCACTCTTCCAAACCGAGCCAAATAGATAGAGAATAAGGGCATGACTACTTCAGCAGATCTCACGCCAAAACCTTCCGACAAATTTACCTTCGGCCTATGGACCGTCGGATGGCAGGCAGCGGATCCATTCGGCTCAGCCACTCGCGCACCCATTGATCCTGTTCGGACTGTCAATGAACTTGCCAAGCGCGGCGCTTATGGAGTGACTTTCCACGATGACGACCTCATTCCATTTGGTGCCAATGATGCCGATCGCGATGCGCAAATCGCACGCTTCAAGAAGGCCCTTGCAGAGACCGGCATGAAAGTGCCAATGGCGACAACAAATCTCTTCTCACATCCAGTCTTTAAAGATGGTGCATTCACTTCAAATGATCGCGATATCCGTCGATATGCACTTCGAAAGGTGATGCGCAATATTGATCTCGCAGTCGACCTTGGCGCAGAGATCTATGTCTGCTGGGGCGGCCGTGAAGGTGCAGAGACAGATGCAGGTAAAGATCCCATTACTGCACTCGAGCGTTACCGCGAGGGCTTCAATATCTTGGGTCAATATGTCATCGACCAGGGTTACAACCTTAAATTTGCGATTGAACCAAAGCCGAACGAGCCTCGCGGCGATATCTATCTACCAACAATCGGCCATGCACTTGGCTTTATTCAGACTCTTGATCATCCTGAGATGGTCGGCCTCAATCCAGAAGTTGGTCACGAACAGATGGCTGGCCTCAATTTTGTCCACGGAATTGCACAAGCGCTCTTCCAAGGAAAGCTCTTCCATATCGATCTCAATGGACAGCATGGTCCAAAGTTCGATCAGGATTTGGTCTTCGGTCACGGCGATCTCAAGAGCGCCTTCTTCCTCGTCGATCTCCTTGAACGCAATAATTACCAGGGACCAAAGCACTTCGATTACAAGCCAATGCGTAACGAAGATGATGCCGGTGTCTGGCAATCAGCATCGAACAATATGCGTACCTACCTCGGACTCCGCGAACGCGCAAAGGCATTCCGCGCAGATCCACGAGTCGTTGAGGCTATGAAGGCGGCGCGACTAGATCAACTTTCTGTACCGACACTTTCATCAGGAGAGAGTTGGCGCGACCTAGAAGATCCAAGCTTTGATGTTGAGAGCGCAGCGCTTCGTGGTTCTGGCTATGAACTTCTCGATCAGTTAGCGATCGAGCACTTAATGGGTTTTAGCGCGTAGATTTTATTGAGTTGATAGCCGCTTCATAGGTTGCTTTTGCAGCGGCAGTTGAGCTCTTAAAGGCATCCCAAATTTGAGTTGAGTTATTCTTAAAATCTGAATATGCGAGTGTGCGGACGTTCTTGTCTTTTGGAGCCGCCGCTAAAGCTTGATCACGGATGCTCTGCGCATCAGCAATAGCTTTATGTGCGCCATCGAGTGCGCTCTGAATCGCGGCCTTGTATGTTGCAAGTGCCGCAGCCAGGGCATCTCTCTGAATCTGAGTTAAACCGTGGCGCCCGGATGCACTTGGCGATGCAGATGACCTCGGAGAAGTCGAAGGTGATGCTGAATGAGTTGGCGACTCTGCCATTGCAGGTGATCCAAGAGTGAGTAAGCAGAGAAGAGCAGCTAATGGCAGAACTGCCATCGAGCTCTTTACTGTGCGCTTCATGCCTTAAGTATGGCATAGGAAAGATTCTCAGCAATCTGCAATCTAGCGACGCGCTGCACGGGTTAAAGTTCGCTATGCCCACGCGTCGGTCCCTGACCATTCTCATCACGTGGTCACTGCTTGTGGCAGCCTCGATAACCCTCTTCGCCATCCAAGGTTTGACCGAGAGTACTTACGCTCAGACTCCCAAAATCCAGATGATCTCAACGAAGAGTTATCTGACCGGCACCCTTGTCCAGCTTCAGGTGCAAAGCCCTGAAGTCGACTATCCGATGCGCGCGATCTACACCTGGACTCCGCAGCTCACGAATATCGACCCCGTGTCTCTACCCATCGTCTACTTCTTACATGGCTGGCCAGGTTCACCCTCATCCATGATCGCGGGCATAGTCCCGACTTTGGTGAAAGAGTTCAGCCAGGGAGTGAAACCATTCATCGCCGTATTTCCTGATGGCAATGCGAAGACCCATATCGACTCCGAATGGGCTGATAGCAGCGATGGTAAAGCGATGATCGAAAGTTGGTTAACGACGAATGCCATTACCGCTGTCGAGGGCGCACGCATTCGTGATCGAAGTGAACGAGCGATCGTTGGATTCTCGATGGGGGGTTATGGCGCAGCAATGATCGCGCTACATCACCCAGATCTGTACGGCCAGGTTGTCACACTCGCTGGCTATTTTCTCGTTGATGATCTCACGGGAGCATTTAAAGGTTCTGTAAAGATTGCTTATCAATCCCCTTCTAATTACCTCGCCAACGCAAAGAAGCTTCGCTGGTTCATGGCTGAGGCAAAGGATGATTTCACCACCCCGATTCGCGGAGAGA
>DAINQZ010000022.1:0-2041 GCA_036742235.1 Candidatus Nanopelagicaceae bacterium
CGTTGAATTCAGAGTCTGGCGTCATATTTCCTGGGGCGTGAACGACACCTCCCATCACCACTACACGGCCGATGAGGCCAATAATCGATGGATCTTTATGAATAGCGAGAGCAATATTGGTCAGCGGTCCGATCGCAAGAATGGTGATCTCATGCGGATATTGGTGCACTAGATCGATAATGGTCTCGACTGCGCCCTTCTCGCTCTCCTTGCCTTTCGCATCAGGTAGGACTGCATAACCAAGCCCGCCATCTCCGTGGGTCTCTTCCGCCACAGTCAGGCTTTTCACTAATGGAGCGCTTGCACCACGTGCAACTGGCACGCCTTGGAATCCGGCTAAATCAACGAGGCGTAGGGCATTGCCAAGACATTTCTCAACTGTCGTGTTGCCGTGGGTTACGGTAATTGCCTCAAGCGAGATTTCAGGTGATGCACCAAGCAAGAGAAAAGCCAGTGCATCATCGATTCCTGGATCAGTATCTAAAATAACTCGCATCGCCATAGTTAATTCTCTACCTTCTCGCCACGGATACCAATGATTGAAACCAGGCAGGCGAGCACGGTTGCACCCAGCATAAAGTCGAACCCATGCCACCCACCAAAGTGAGAGACAAGCACTCCACTCAGAGAAGCACCAATCGTAATTCCCATAGAGATCGAAGCGCCGAGAAGTGAGAAGGCCTCATTCAGCCGATGAATCGGTACTAACTCTTTCAAGCGATGATTTGCCGAGATCAAAGCCGGGGCAATCGCAACGCCGGCGATAATCAACCACAGAACAATCGTGTGATAACTATGGAAGACCACCAGACCCGACGTTCCCAAAGCCATTACCAGTAGGGATGCGGTCAGACGTTTAGCAGACGAGATCTTCCAATGAATAAAACCGAAGGCAAATCCTGCGACAGTGCTACCGATTGGATTAAGCCCAACCCAAAGTCCGCCTTCAGCTGCACGTCCACCCTCTCGGGCAACAGCCAAGATCACCACGTACTGCGTACCAAAGGTAATGCCGATACAAACTAGGGTTGCAAGGAGCGGCTTTACATACGGGATCTTCAATAATCCGCCGTGCTTACCCTCTGGCTGCACATGGCCTTCGTGATCTGTGCTTGTGAGTGATAGCCCAAAGCCAGCGATTAAAAGGAAGATCATCGCGCCGATCAATGGTGATCGTGATCCGTGCCAGGCGAAGAGGAACCCGGCTAGTGCGGGACCCACAACAAATGCCGTCTCATCGAGCACTGACTCCAAGGAGAGCGCCGCACCAAGCTCACGATCATCGGTAAGAGAACGACTCCAACGTGTGCGGGTATAGCTTCCAAAGTTCGGGAAAGTTGCGCCAGCGAGCGCTGCACTGAGTAAGAGGGCTGGGGTGTAATGCACTCCGATGGTCAGGATGGCAGTAATCGCGAGTGCATTGAGCACCGTGATCGGGATAAGGACCTTTCGGGTCCCCTTCACATCCGCCAACTTTCCAATCCTCGGGCCAACAAATGCGCCAGCGAGCGTGTAGCAAGCAGAGGCTACTCCAGCGAGAGCAAATGAGTTGCGAACAGATGAGATGAGGAAGACCAGGCCCACGGTATTCATCGCCAATGGCAGGCGACCTAAAATGCCAAAGCCGAAGGTTGAAAACGAATGGTCTTTCTTTACAACGTTCTTATATGCGGTCAGCATTCACGCAGTGATCTACTTCTCTTCACTAGTACATAACCGTTCTCGTTAAATGGTGCGGCCAATGTGTTGCGTGATAGGCCTTCCATAATCTGAAATCAACTTGTGGCATGAGCAATGGCTCTAGTCCAACGCGTCTGGCATTGACCTCTTCGGTAAGCCGAGCGATTGCGTAGATGGAGTTCGCTCGAATCTCAACTTCAGCCGCGCTATCGCGAGGTACCTCAGTGAGTGAATTGATCTGCGCCTCAAGTTCTGGTGCATACTCAAAGATTCCCATGACGCGAAGTCCCACTGGGACGATGTAATCAGCGAAGGCAGTCAACAAGTGGGCATCTTCCAGCGCCCAGGCCTTACGTGGCAT
>DAINQZ010000022.1:2141-13507 GCA_036742235.1 Candidatus Nanopelagicaceae bacterium
CGATGCAGGTTTGCCATCATCGCTTCTGAGTCGCTGTAACGACGACCGTTGTAATCGGTCTCGTACTTAACCCCAGTATCGAAATTAGTGAATGCGAAGTTCATCGTATTCACTGTGAGAGTGAGATCCATCAGGAAATCTGGATCATCACCAAAGTTGAAGAGTGATGAGCCATCTGGCTTACCAAACTCTTCATATGCCATCCATGAAGCGACCTCTGCGATCTTCGCTTCGTTGACCTTTATGAGCGTCGAATTTTTAACGACGGGGTCAAGACTCTTGAGAACTTTTGATTCCCAAAAATCCATCGGTGGCATTGGTTATCCTTCCTCTCCCTTTCGGTACGGAGCGCCAGCCATAGCTGGTGGCCGCAATCGTTGCGATAGAAACGCGAGTACCAGAATCGTCGTCAAGTTAGGGAAGAAGGTCACGAACTCATCTGGCACAGTCTTATTGATCATGTAATAGGCAAGAACCAATACGGCGATCAAAATTCCGGTAATGAAGCCCTTCCAATCCTTCTTGCGAACTTTGGTAACACCATAGAGAGCTGCAAGGACAATGACTACAAGTAGCAGTGCATGCACCGAAGTCGATTGACGTACGCGAAGTGCATCGGTGAGACCAAAGAGAACGGATCCACCGAGAACTCCGGCCGGAGTCCAGTTGCCGAAGATCACCGCGGCAAGACCGATATAACCGCGTCCTGCAGTCTGGCCTTCTAAATAGTTTCCGGTGGAGATGATAGAGATATAAGCGCCACCAAGTCCTGCGAGTCCGCCAGAGACTGCCAAGGCAATGAATCGAGTGCGATAGACATTTACACCCAATGATTCAGCCGCAACCGGGTTCTCACCGCAGAAGCGCATCCGAAGTCCGAATCGAGTCTTCCAAAGGATCCACGCCGTGATTGGTAAGGCCAAGATCATGACGAGTGAGCCCCAATTTATTTTCGTGATCAAACCAGCCATCACGCCAGAAATATCTGAAAGAACAAGAATGTGTTTTTGACCAAGGGTTGTAAGAAAGGGACTTAACCCAGGTACTGTGAAAGTGCCGATTGATTTAACCTGAGGTGAGATATTTACGTCACCACCAGCTCCGATAAAGAAGACGCCGGAGAGGAAGCGCGCGGTTCCTGCACCAAGTAGATTGATTGCCAGACCTGATACAGCCTGATCGATACCGACTCGAACCGTAAGCACGGCATGGAGTAAGCCAGCGATGGCGCCACCAATAGCACCAGCGAGAATTCCCACCCATGGCCCATAGAGATATCCGAACCACGCGCCGAACCAGGTGCCAAGAATCATCATGCCTTCAAGGCCGATATTGATAACACCTGAGCGTTCGGCCCAGAGGCCACCGAGTCCAGCCATCAAGATTGGGATAGTAAAACGAATCGTTGCACCTGCTGCTCCTGGAGATGTGATGTCATCGACGCCAGTGAACTGGCGAACAAGTGAGATTAAGATGATGACCGCGGCGACCGTCAACATCATCCGAGATGGTGATGTGATGATTTTCCAGAGGCGATTACCTTTGAGAGTGCTCATTACTTATCCCCCTTCTGACCAGCTTCGACCCGTGGGGCATCAGCAGCACCCACCAGACGTTGCTGTTGACGACGAGTGATTCGCTTAACAATTTCATAGGCAGTGACTGTCGCGAGGATGATCGTTCCTTGCATCATCATCACAATCTCTTTTGGTACGCCGTTGAGGTCAAGTGCGGGGGCTGCCTGCTCGAGGAATGACCAGAAGAAAGCTGCGACCGCAATGCCGATTGGATTGCTTCGACCCAAAAGTGCAAGTGCTAATCCGGTAAGGGCATAACCTGTTGGGAAGGCGAGACTATACGTATGGGTATGGCTCAGCAGTTCACCCATTGCCGTAAGACCTGCAATCGCGCCTGAAATCGCCATCGTAATGAAGACCATACGAGGCGCATTCACACCGCTTGCGCGTGCTGCTCTGAATGACATTCCCGTTGCGCGAAGATTGAATCCAAAGACGCTCTTATTCAGAACGATCCAATAAAGGACGCCCACGATGATTGCAACGATACCGAAGCTGTAGAGCTCGCCACCAAAGATATGGAAGGTTGGCATCCAGCCAGAGTTAGGAATCATTGGAGTACTGAGGTTGTCAGAGCTCTTGCCTTTGAGACCAAGGCGACTTGGCTGAAGCAAGTAGGTGATCAGACCTGACGCAATGGTGTTAAGCATGATGTTGGAGATAACTTCAGAGATATTGCGCTTCACCTTGAGATAACCAGAGATCGAAGCCCAGAGAGCTCCAACAACCATGCCAGTAAATATAATAAGTGGAACTTCAAGATACGAAGGAAGGTGGGTTGCGCCACCAACAACTGCAGCAATAAAGATAGCTAAGCGGTACTGACCATCGATACCGATGTTGAAGAGCAACATTTTGAAACCAATTGCCGCTGCTACACCGGCTAGGTAGTAGGCAACTGTCTGGTTGAGTTCAGCAACGATGTTATCTGACTGGCTTCCATAACTGGCAATCAACTGAAAAGTTGAGAGCGGATTGGCACCTTTGATCAACAAGATGATCGAGACGAAGATCAAGGTAAAGAGAATCGCAGCTACTGGAGCAGCGAGCGCCCAGAAGAGCTTATTGAGCTTTTTCATGCGATCTTCTCTCCTGTCATTGCCAATCCCAGTTGTTCTGGAGTGGTACTTCTCGGATCCAAATAATCGACGATGGTGCCACGGAATATCACCGCAATCCGGTCTGAAAGTTTGAAGAGTTCATCTAAATCAGCCGAGACAAGGAGAACGCCAGTGCCTTTGAGTCTGGCTTCAATGATGTGATCCCAGATAATGGCCTGCGCGCCAACATCTACACCACGCGTTGGCTGAGCAGCGATCAACATCTTTGGGTCACCAGACATCTCGCGACCAACGATAAATTTCTGTTGGTTTCCACCAGAGAGCGCGCTCGCCATCACATTATTGCTCGGCGTACGAACATCGAACTCTTCAATGATCCGCTCGGAATCCTTCTTTGCAGCGCCCTTATCAATCCAGGGGCCGTTAGACATTGGCTTGGTCTCTTGGTGGCCGAGAATACGGTTCTCCCAGAGCGGCGCGGCCATTAAGAGGCCATCGCGTTGACGATCTTGTGGGATATACCCGACGCCATGGTCGCGAATCTGACGCAAAGAACTCACATTGGTATCGAGTCCAACAGTATGAACGCTTCCTGAAGTTGGCTTCTCCAGACCCATGATCATTTCGATGAGTGCGTCTTGGCCATTTCCTTCAACGCCGGCAAGGCCGAGAATCTCACCTGCGTGGATCTCAAGATTGATGCTATGGAGAGTTTCGCGGCCAGTGCGATCATTGAGACTTGCATCCTTCACCACCAAGACCTTCTCATCGCGCGGCTTTGTAGTTGCTGGACGCGGCGCTGGAAGTTCACCGCCGATCATGTATTCGGCCAACTCCTTCTTATTGGTCTTACCCGGCACGAGCTCGGCTACGGTGGTTCCGCGGCGCATCACGGAGATGCTGTCAGCGATTGCCATCACTTCATCGAGCTTATGCGAGATGAAGATAATGGTGAGACCATTGGCAGTCAGTACCTTTAGGTTCTTAAAGAGCTCATCTACTTCTTGTGGGACAAGCACTGCAGTTGGCTCATCTAGGATCAAGATCTTTGCACCGCGGAAAAGTACCTTTGCGATCTCTACCCGTTGGCGAAAACCAACACCAAGATCTGCAACAAGATCATCTGGGTTAATTTCAAGACCATACGTCTTAATAATCTCCTGTAAGTGCGCACGTGCCTTGGCATAGTCCACAACGACCTTTGCCTTCATTGGCTCACTACCGAGAACAATATTTTCAAGGACGGTGGCGTTATCAGCCAACATGAAGTGTTGGTGCACCATACCGATACCCAGGCCGATGGCATCCTGTGGTGATTTAATAGTGACAGGGTTTTCAAAGATTGAGATGGTTCCTGAATCCGGCTTCACCATGCCGTAGAGGATCTTCATCAGCGTTGATTTGCCAGCGCCATTTTCACCAATGATGGCGTGAATATTGCCCTTCTCGACGGTGATATCGACATCGTGATTTGCGACGACGCCCGGGTAATTCTTCTCGATACCCTTTAATTCAATTGCGAGAGACACGGTAAGGCCCTTTCATCTTTGAAAGTATGAAAAAATGCGTGGTCACATCTACTAATGAAGTGTGGTGGCCTTCAGGTTTCCCCGAAGACCACCACGCTTTACTTCCTTTATTTCTTAACTATTACCAGATCGAAGGAATTAACCCTGTGGAAGGGTTACCTTTGTTGGATCAGTTGGAACGACAATCGCACCTGAAGCAAGTGAGTACTTGATTGTGTTCAACTTAGCAATAGTTGCTGCTGAGAGGTGGTTTCCGGTTGTTGTGAAACCAACACCACCATTTGATGCGTCAAAGTAGTGAACATCAGCCTTGAAGGTACCTGCGACAACATCGCTCAAGAATGAGTTCACGCCGACGTCTACGTTCTTCAGTGCTGAAGTCAAGATAACTGACTTGTACTTAGCATTTGATGCATAGAGGGCTTCGTCAGCATCTACACCGATTGACCAGTGACCCTTACCGAGTTCAAAGGCTGCCTTGTGAGCGCCCTGACCGGTTGAACCAGCTGCTGAGTAGACAACGTCTGCACCATTCTGGAACATACCGAGTGCTGCTTCATGTCCCTTATCTGGAGCGTTGAATCCGCTCATATCAGGTGGGTTAGATGCATATGTTGACTGGTACTTGATCTTTGGGTTGACCTTGTAGACGCCAGCCTTGAATCCTGCTTCGAAAGACTGGATCAAAGGTATGTTAACGCCACCGATGAAGCCGACGCTATTTGTCTTTGTTGTGAGAGCTGCTGCCACACCGACGAGGTATGAACCCTCTTCAGCGTGGAACTCAAGTCCTTCAACGTTATTTGCACCGGCAATGTTGTCGTCAACGATAGAGAACTTGACGTTTGGATTTGCAGCTGCAACTTCCTTAAGTGCATTCTCATATGAGTAACCAACAACAACGATTGGATTTGCACCGGCGCTGATGAGGAGCTTGAGGCGCTGAGCGCGGGTAGCGTCTGTATCAGCGTTATTTCCCTGTAGATCCTTCTCAGTCCAGCCTGGGTGGGTCTTCAAGAATGTCTTGAAGCCGATGTAAGCGAGCTGGTTAAAACCTGGTTGCTCTTTTCCACCAAGATCGAAGGCAATACCTACCAACTTCTTTGGTGCAGCTGAAGCAGCTGTTCCAGTAAGTGATACAACAGAAAGAGCTAAGCCTGCTGCAACAGCACCAGCTAGCGCTCTTCCTAGAGTCTTCTTCTGCATTAGATCATTCTCCTTATGTTAAGAGGGATCACTCAATGTCTCCATGATCAATGGAAAGTTCGTGAATACCGTCTACTTTGACCAGGGTGGGCTTGGGCAGATCGATTGCTCCGAGCCTAAGTCAAGAGTAGATTTGTGTCTAGTCATTCCCATAGGTAATAAGTAACAATATTATTAAGAGAATTTTCCAAAGTTCACCATGAAGCGGGGCCAGATGAGCGCTGTAAAACAACCACAAATCGTTGTAGTGGGAAGCACCATGACTGACATGGTCACGTATGCCCAGAGAATTCCAGAGCGAGGTCAGACACTTCTGGCAGATAGTTTCGTTGTTGGCTTCGGCGGAAAAGGCGCGAACCAGGCAACCATGGCCCGCAGATTTGGCATCAAAGTTGCTATGGTTAACACGCTGGGCGATGATCTCTTTGGTGACAGTACTCTCAAGAATTTTGAATCTCAAGGAATCAATACCGAATTTATTCGGCGAGCCCCCGGCCCAAGTGGCGTTGCCCCAATCTGGGTCGAACCAGATGGGACCAATCGAATCTTGATCGTCCCAGGCGCAAATAATCTGATGACCGAGGAGCATTCTCAATCTGCCATTGAGGGTTTGGGCGAGATCTCGGTTGTTGTGGGTCAGCTTGAGATTCCACAGAACGTGACAGCTGCCGCTTTCAAGGCGGCCCAAGCAAAGGGAATTCCAACGATCCTCAACCCAGCGCCATATTCGCCAATTACGCCAGAGCTCTTAGCCGTCAGCGATTGGGTCATGCCAAATGAGAGTGAGTTCGCAGCGATGCATCCGGAAGGTTTAGCCCCAACTTCTGATGCCATCATTTCAGAGCTCGCATCTCGTCTTAACACTCGCTTTGCCGTCACTTTAGGTGAAGCCGGAGCCGCCTTCACCACCCTCGATGGCACTGTTGTTCGTGTATCTGCGCCAAAAGTCACGGCCATCGATACCACCGGAGCTGGTGATGCACTCGTCGGATCCTTTGCAGTCGGGTTAGCCCTTGGCCTATCGGACGAGGCAGCGATCAGACTCGGTTGTCTCTGCGCCACCGATAGCGTGACCCGGTTGGGTACTCAGGCCTCCTATCCATCACCAGAACGAGTCCAAGAGTTGCTCCAGCAACTCTGAGCCTGCCGACCAAGATAAAGTAGGCAAATGGCCTCAGATTCCAGTTTCGATATCGTCTCCAAGATCGATGAGATGGAGGTCGATAACGCCTTCAACCAAGCAGAGCGCGAGATCGATACCCGCTTCGACTTCAAAAATACCGGCACCAAGCTCGAGAAGAGCACCGGGAAGATCAACATTGAAGCTGATACCGAGGAGAAGGCGAAGGCTGCTCTCGAGGTCTTGAAGGATAAATTAGTAAAGCGTGGTGTCTCGCTGAAGCATCTCGATGCAGGCGCCCCTCAACTCAGTGGCAAGGTCTACAAGATCGCCTGCACCCTCAAAGAGGGCATCTCGACTGAGAATGCAAAGAAGATTGCCAAGTTACTTCGCGATGAAGGCCCTAAGTCACTCAAGACTCAGATTCAAGGAGATGAACTTCGCGTCACAAGTAAGAGCCGCGATGACCTGCAAATTGCAATTGCTATGGTGAAAGATCATCCATGGGAGTTTGCAGTTCAATTCACTAATTACCGCTAACCGGTTAATTCTCACTCAATGAAGAGTTACAAACTCGGTCTCATCTTTGGCGTCAGTGCATATTCGATTTGGGGACTCTTCCCTCTCTACTGGCCGCTCCTCAAGCCATCTGGCTCGATTGAGATAGTTGCCAATAGATCCGTATGGACTCTTCTAGTATGCCTCATTGCTCTCGCCGTATCGCATCAGCTGCAAGCAACTATTTCCTTGATGCGAAATGTCATCGTGACACTGAAATTGGCACTGACTTCGCTCCTCATCTCAATTAACTGGCTTGTCTATATCTGGGGTGTCAACCACGGCCACGTTGTGGAGTGCGCGCTTGGTTACTACATCAATCCCTTGATCATCATCGCCTTCGGAGTTCTCTTGCTAAAAGAGAAGATGCGCAAGCTTCAGTGGGTTTCGGTGGGTATCGCAGCAATTGGAGTTATCGTCCTGACGATCGACTATGGCCGTCCACCGTGGATTGCCCTGACGCTCGCTCTCTCGTGGGGTAGTTATGGCGTCATCAAGAAGCAATTGAATATTCCAGCTCTTCAAGGACTCACGATCGAAACCTTGCTCTCGCTACCTATTTATGGCGGATATTTAATCTTCCTCGCACAGCAAGGGAACTCACATTTCGGTCAAAAGACAGGTTTAACGCTGCTTCTCATCGGTGCAGGAGTAGTCACAGCCATTCCACTCTTGCTCTTCAACGGCTCTGGTAATCGCCTGCCATTCACGATCATTGGTCTACTTCAGTACATCACTCCAACTTTGCAATTCATCATTGGAGTCTCGATCCGGCACGAGAAGATGTCAACCGGAAGTTGGATCGGATTCTTTATTATCTGGGGAGCACTGATTGCGCTGGGAATGGATCTTGTGAAATCAAGCGCTCCGAGTAATGATCGCATCGCAGAGTTTAAGTAGCGCATCTTTCGCTGGCCCTGCAGGAAGATCTGCAATCTCACCACGAGCTTGATCAGCGTAGTTCTTGAGAATAGTTTTAGCGTTATCCATCGCGCTATGTGTGCGCAGCACTTTAATTGTTGAAGCCACAACACTCTCATCAGTTATTGGCGCAGCGAGAATCGCGCGAAGTTCGGCATCTGCTGGGTCGCTAGATTCCAGAATCGGAAGGGTGACGAGGGTTGGGACGCCCTCTCGAAGATCTGTTCCAGGAGTCTTACCTGATTCGGCGCTCTCACTTGCGATATCAATAACGTCATCAGCCAACTGGAAGAGGGTTCCGATCAACTCGCCATATTTTGTGAGCTGTTCGATCGTCTTCGCATCGCTACCAGAGAGCAGCGCACCGAAACGAATGCTGGTTGCGATCAGCGAACTCGTCTTTCCAGAGATCACTTGTAGGTAATGATCAAGGAGTGAGAGTCCTTCACTCGAACCCTGAGTCTCGGTGATCTGACCGATAACAAGCCGCTCAAAGGTGATGGCTTGCAGTCGTACCGCTTCTGGGCCTAAGTCAGCTAAAAGTTGTGATGCCTTTGCAAAGAGATAGTCGCCAGTCAGAATTGCGACGGTATTTCCCCAACGATTATTTGCGCTCTCAACCCCTCGCCGAAGTGGCGCCTCATCCATGACATCATCGTGATAGAGCGTCGCCAAGTGGGTTAATTCGCAGACAACAGCAGCTTCGACAATGCCAGGTGCGCCAGGGTTACCAAATTGAGCACCAAGGAGAGTAAGTAATGGCCGTAATCGCTTTCCGCCGGCCTCAACCAGGTGGCGCGAAGTCTCAATAACAAGTGGGTACTCGCCCTCAATATGCGAGCGAAGGAGGGCTTCGACTCGAGCCATATCGGCAGTCAAGGATGCCTCTAGAGCAGCATCAAGCTGCGGTATGCCTAAGGACATTAACGAAGGAAGGTAGCGAAGCTCTGCGCGCTATTGAGCAAGAGGGATGGGTACACACCTAGAAGGATAGTCACAATCACACTTGCTGCAAGTACAAAGCTGACCTTCAATGATGGGATTGAGACCGTCACCACATCACTCTTTGGCTCGGTGAAGAAGAGCAGGATGATCACGCGTAGATAGAAGAAGAGCGCGATCGCACTTGTTAGTACACCAAAGACGACAATCGTCGTGTTGCCACCTTCATAGGCCGCAGTAAAGATTGAGAACTTTGCAATAAATCCACTGGTGAGTGGAATTCCGCCAAAGCTCAGCAAGAAGAGGCAGAAGGCGCCAGCAATAAGTGGAGACTTCTTTCCAAGTCCAACCCAGCGATTCATATCGGTGACCTCACCAGATGAATCCCGGACAAGCGTGACAACTGTGAATGCGCCGAGTGTGGCAAAGCCATAGGCAACGAGATAGAAGAGTGCAGCCTTCAGACCAGATTGATTAAGCGCAATGACGCCGATGAGTAAGAAGCCAGCATGTGCGATCGAGGAGAAGGCGAGCGTGCGCTTTACATCGCGTTGCGACATTGCTGCAATCGCACCGACCAACATCGTGATGATGCTGATAGCTGTGACTATTGGACGCCACTGAACGAGATCAGCAGAGAGTGCAACATAGAAGATTCGAAGCATCGCGCCGACGGCCGCGACCTTGGTACAGGCAGCCATAAAGCCGGTGATCGGAGTAGGTGCGCCTTGATAGACATCGGGAGTCCATGAATGGAATGGGACGGCGCCAATTTTGAAGAGTAATCCGACCATCAGGAAGACAATTCCAAGGAGTAAGAAGATGTCATTTCCGCCATTGCCGGCAATGGCGCTAGCGATTCCATTGAGAGTCAGCGAACCTGAGTAGCCGTAGAGGAAGGCGCTACCGAAGAGGAAGAAGGCAGATGAGTAGGCGCCCAATAAGAAGTATTTAAGAGCTGCTTCTTGCGACAAGAGCCGGCGACGACGAGAAAGTCCGGCCATCAAGTAGAGCGGAAGCGAGAGAATTTCGAGCGCAACGAAGAGCGTGACGAGATCGGTTGCTGCTGGGAAGAGCATCATGCCGCTGATCGCGAAGAGGGTCAGTGGGAAGACTTCGGTCTGGCTCTTGCCATCCGAGTTCGCATTCGCTTCATCCTCAGATCCAGGAATCGCTGACGCCTGAGATACGAAGTTTCCGCGATCGGCGATCAAGAGAAGTGCAAAGAAGGCGAGAACAAGGATTGTTCCCTGCATGAAGACAGTCGCGCCATCGAAGGAGAATGAATCGATCGCCACAAGCGTTGATCTCTGATCGCGGACGAGCATGAGTTGCCCAAATGCTATGACGACGGTGACGAGCGCAACCCAGAGTTGAACGGTTGCACGCAGGCTCTTCTGTACGAAGGCTTCTACGCCTACTCCGATAAGTCCACCAGCCAAGAGAATGAGGATTGGTGCAAGGAGTGCGTATTCCAGGTGAGGTGCGGTGAACATTACTTACCTGCCTTCGGAAGTGGATCTGAATAACCAGCTGCTTGCATCGTCTGATGCGAACTTGGATTAATCCAATTCAAAACTGGCTTTGGGAAGAAGCCCATCAAGACAAGGATTGCAATAACCGGAGCGATCGCAATCTTTTCGCGCAGATTGAGATCGGTGAGGTTCTCATTGCCTGGTGTAGTTGGGCCATGAAGTGAACGCTGCACAGTGATCAAGACATAGAGGGCAGCAAGGACAATTCCGGTTGTGCCGAAGATCGCTGCGACTGGATATCGGGTGAAGGTTCCGACGAGAACTAAGAACTCACTGACAAAGCTTGAGATACCAGGCAGTGCAAGCGCTGACATACCTGCGATAAAGAAGCACCATGACATGACCGGTGTGATTCGCTGTAGGCCACCGAAATCTTCGATCTGCGACGAATTACGTCGCGCGACCATCCAGCCTGCAACTAAGAAGAGCGCTGCAGTCGAGAAGCCGTGGTTAACCATGTAAAGCGAGGCACCAGAGATGCCCTGTGAGGTCATCGCAAAGATTCCAAGGACGATAAAGCCGAAGTGGCTAATCGAAGTAAATGCGATCAGACCATTGATATCGCGCTGACCAATCGCCAAGAATGCGCCATAGAGAATCGAGATAATCGCAAGCACGATGATGAGCGGTGTAAAGGTCTTCGTCGCATGTGGGAAGAGCGTGATGCAGAATCGGATCATTCCGTAGGTTCCGACCTTATCGAGGACACCAAGGAGCAAGACTGAAGTCGCTGGAGTCGCAGACTTTGCAGCCCCTGGTAGCCAAGTATGGAATGGCCACAATGGCGCTTTAATCGCGAAGGCGATGAAGAAACCTAAGAAGAGGAAGTTCTCGGTACCGGAATCGATCTGTAACGTCGCAAGCTTTGCAAGATCGAAGGTGCCACCGATCTGGTTGGTCGAGATGATGTAGATACC
>DAINQZ010000022.1:13607-16880 GCA_036742235.1 Candidatus Nanopelagicaceae bacterium
GTTAGAAGGCTCATAGCGTTACCAACCAGATCGTTGCGAGAAGGGCGATCGCACCAGCGGTCATTAAGAGCGCGTAACTACGAACATAACCATTTTGAATCTTCTTGAGCGAAGTGGAGATATAGGCGAGCGTCCAACCAACGGCGCGGACGATGCCATCGATAAATCCAAAGTCGGTCGCTACCAAGGTACGAGTAATTGCCTGTCCTGGGAGTACCAAGAGATTGTGGTTGAGGTCATCTTGACCGAGGTCACGGCGTGCAAAGCGAGTGAGCACTGATCCCGTTGGAGCTTCGACCGGAACGTTGCGGCCATATTTAACGATCGCAGTGAAGACTCCGAGAATCACGACACCGAGTGCGAGCTCTGAAACCACTACTGGGCGCATGAGTTCTTTTCCGCCTTCAGCATTTCCAGCATTCACGACAGGTGCGAGCCAATGAACGAGGGCACTCCCCTTGCTCAACAAGAAGCCCGAGGCAACTGATCCCACAGAGAGAAGGACCATTGGAATCCACATCAATGATGGTGATTCGTGAGGATGAGCCTTATCGTCCCAACGCTTGCTGCCCATAAAGGTAAGAACGAAGACGCGAGTCATATAGAAAGCGGTTATTGCAGCTCCGAGAAGCGCCGCTCCACCAAGGAGAATTCCACGAGAGCCACCAGCATTAAAGGCGGTCTCAATGATCTTATCTTTTGAGTAGAAACCGGCGAATGGTGGAACACCAATGATCGCTAGATAACCAAGGCCAAAGGTAAGTGCAGTGATCGGCATAACTTTGCCGAGGCCACCATAACGACGCATATTTACTTCATCGTCCATGCCGTGCATGACTGAGCCGGCGCCAAGGAACATGCTCGCCTTAAAGAATCCATGGGTGAGCAAGTGCATGATCGCAAAGGCATATCCCACTGGTCCAAGTCCGGTTGCAAGAATCATGTAACCGATCTGCGACATGGTTGAAGCAGCAAGCGCCTTCTTGATGTCATCTTTTGCGGTACCTACGATCGCTCCAAAAAGGAGTGTGATCGCACCAACGATGACGACGAGAAGTCTGGCTGTCGATGATGCATCAAAGATGAAGTTTGAGCGGGTAATGAGATAAACGCCTGCAGTCACCATGGTTGCAGCGTGGATAAGCGCTGATACTGGGGTTGGGCCAGCCATCGCATCGCCAAGCCATGATTGCAATGGGAACTGCGCTGACTTTCCAGCGGCTGCAAGTAAGAGCATTGCACCGATCGCAGTAAGTGCAGCCGGTGAAGCGGAAGGTGCGCCAGCTTTAACGCCAGCAAAAGTTACAGACCCGAATTGGGTAAAGGCGATCATGATCGCGAGGGAGAGTCCGACATCGCCTACTCGGTTAGCAACAAAAGCCTTCTTTGCGGCAGTCGCGTAAGCCGGCTTCTGATTCCAGAATCCAATAAGTAAGTACGAAGCTAGGCCAACGCCTTCCCAACCTACGTACAGATTGAGGTAGGAGTCGCCAAGGACCAAGAGCAGCATCGCCGCTACGAAGAGATTGAGGTAGGCGAAGAAGCGGCGACGATCAACGTCATGAGACATATACGCGATCGAATAGATATGAATCAGCGTTCCGACGCCAGAAATAAGGAGGACGAAGCAGATGCTGAGCTGATCTAAGAGAAGTGAGGCATCAACTTTAAAGCTTCCTACCGAGATCCACTCGAAGAGGTGCTGGGTCGCCGAACGGGCATCACCGGATCGGCTGCGCATCGCGAAGAATTCGTAGAGCCCGATACCAAAGGTCGAGGCCGAGATTGCGGTAGCAAAGAGATGGCCCCACTTATTGGCAATCTTTCCAAGCAAGAGCAGGAAGGCCGAGCTAAAGAGTGGGAGTGCGATTAGAAAGACAAGATCAGTTCTAGTTGTCATGGTTATCGCTTCAACAGACTTGCATCATCAACTGATGCAGATCGACGGGAGCGATACATAGTCACGATGATCGCTAGACCAACAACTACTTCGCAGGCAGCCACAACCATCGTAAAGAAGGATGCGATCTGACCACCGAGGTTGCCATTAATTCGAGAGAAGGTTACGAAGGCGAGGTTTGCGGCATTAAGCATGAGCTCGACACACATGAAGACGACGATCGCATTGCGACGAACAACGACGCCGACCGCACCGATCACAAAGAGGATCGCCGAGAGGTAGATGTAATTGGAGATATCCATTAGTTCTCCTCCTCTTCCTGGCTAGTCAGTTCAAATGGTGCAGTTGCGATGATGTCACCGCGGGCTTCCAGTGTTGCAGAGATCGAAGTAGGAGCGGCACTTCCGTCTGGCAAGAGCGCTGGTACATCGACTGCGTTGTGTCGGGCATAGACGCCAGATGCTGGTAGACCAGCAGTATCTGCGAGTGAACTCTGGCGGAAACGGTTGACCGAGAGTTGGCGCTGTGAGAGATGCTTACGCTCGCTATGTGCCAAGACCATCGCACCGAGTGCAGCAACGATCAAGAGCGCTGAGATCACCTCAAAGGCCCATACATATTGAGTAAAGAGTTGCTGAGCAATTCCCTGCACATTGCCATCGGTGTTCGCTGTTGCCAAGCCGACTGCATCGGTATGTGAAACTGCGCGACCGATCAATGAGATAAGGAGTCCTCCGAAACCAATCGCGGCGAGAATTGAAGCTGCGCGTTGGCCCTTAATGTTTTCGACGAGTGAGTCCGAACTATCGACGCCGACCAACATCAAGATAAAGAGGAAGAGCATCATGACGGCGCCGGTATAGACGACGACCTGGACGATGCCAAGGAAGAGCGCATCTTGAGCGATATAGAAAATTGCGAGCGTGATCATGACCCATGCAAGCAGGAGCGCCGAGTGAACCGCCTTCTTAACAAGGAGCATGCCAAGTGCGGCAAGCACTGCCATTGGCGCAAGTACCCAGAAGAGCACAGCTTCAGGTGTATGTGTGCTTCCTACTTGTAAGGACATATTAAACATTTGGCTCCTGCGAAGGATGTGAATGTGGCACTTCACCCTTGTAATAGGTGGTGTCAGTTGAATCTGGATACATCGGATGAGGAGGCATCAACATTCCCTGGCGAAGTGGCGCCAAGAGATCTTCCTTCTCAAAGATCAACTTACGACGTGAATCATCAGCTAACTCATACTCATTCGTCATTGTGAGTGCGCGAGTTGGGCAAGCTTCGATACAGAGTCCGCAGAAGACGCAACGGAGATAATTGATTTGATAGACCTTGCCGTAGCGCTCACCTGGTGAGTACTGCGCATCTGG
>DAINQZ010000023.1:0-10217 GCA_036742235.1 Candidatus Nanopelagicaceae bacterium
GCTGCGACATCAGCCTTATCACCGGCGCCATCCACGATTGTGGTTGCATCCTTGGTGATAACGACGCGACGTGCGCGACCGAGTAGATCGAGTGTGACGGCATCGAGCTTGAGGCCAACCTCAGCCGAGATGACCTGACCACCGGTAAGGATCGCAATATCTTGGAGCATCGACTTACGGCGATCACCAAAACCAGGAGCCTTCACAGCGGCAGATGTAAATGTTCCGCGCATGCGGTTCACGACGAGAGTCGAGAGCGCTTCGCCTTCGACATCTTCAGCGATGATTAAGAGCGGCTTATTAGCCTGCGCTACCTTCTCGAGAACAGGGAGGATCTCGCTGAGCGCTGAGATCTTCTGGCCTGAGATCAAGATGTAGGCATCATCGAGGACTGTCTCCATGCGATCTGAATCAGTCACGAAGTATGGCGAGATATAACCCTTATCGAACTGCATGCCTTCAGTGAAGTCGAGTTCGAGGTTAGTGGTTGAAGATTCTTCAACGGTGATAACGCCATCCTTGCCGACCTTATCCATCGCTTCTGCAATGAGATCGCCGATCGCCTTATCCTGCGCTGAGATCGTTGCAACATCAGCGATCTGAGACTTGCCAGATACCGCCTTTGAATTCTTCTTCAGCTCTTCTGCAACAGCCTTGACTGCAGCTTCGATACCGAGCTTGATCTCCATTGGCTGAGCGCCAGCAGCAAGGTTGCGAAGACCTTCCTTCACCATTGCTTGAGCAAGCACAGTCGCAGTTGTTGTTCCATCACCGGCAACATCGTTGGTCTTCTCAGCTACTTGCTTAACGAGCTGAGCGCCCATGTTCTCGGCTGGATCAGAGAGTTCGATCTCTTTTGCGATGGTGACACCATCGTTAGTGATGAGCGGGGCTCCGTAAGACTTTGCGATAACGACGTTACGACCCTTAGGTCCAAGCGTTACTTTGACAGTGTCAGCGAGAATGTTGACACCGCGCTCCATCGCACGACGAGCGGACTCATCAAATTGAAGACTCTTGCCCATCTGGGTTAGTTCTTCTCAATGATTGCGAGTACATCACGAGCTGAGAGCACGAGGTACTCCTCGTTGTTGTACTTCACTTCAGTTCCGCCGTACTTGCTGTAAAGAACGACATCGCCAACCTTGACATCCATTGGAGTGCGGACGCCATCGTCGAAACGACCTGGTCCTACTGCAACAACGGTGCCTTCTTGTGGCTTCTCCTGGGCGGTATCTGGAATAACCAACCCTGAAGCAGTCTTCTGCTCGGCGGCGTTAGCCTGAACGACAATACGATCTTCAAGTGGCTTAATGGCGATTGCCATAATGCGCTCCTTTTCAGTAAAAAGATTCGGTTACCTTGGGACCACCCCCGGGACCCTGCGATTAGCAGACTAACCCCGCGAGTGCTAAAGCCGACTCTACTAGCGCCAGAGAAGCCTTTCCAATCCAGAGCTGGAGTCGGCCCCGAAGCCGATCGGGCTTCCGGCCTGGCCAGAGGCGACCATCAGGCTCGTGAGGGCGGCGACCATGGCGCCATTATCCGTACAGAGGGCGGTGGGCGGTGTGCGTAGCCGTATTCCAGCCTCAGCCGTCCTGCGCATCGCCTCGGCCCGGAGTCGGCTATTGGCCGCTACCCCGCCAGCCAGGATCAGGCTCTCGCAACCAAAGTTCTTCGCCGCCGAGATCGCCTTCGTCAGAAGGACATCGACCACCGCTTCTTGGAAGGAGGCGGCTAGATCAGCGCGGACCACATCGGGGCTCTGGTGGAGGTATCGAGACACTGCCGTCTTCAAACCTGAGAAGGAGAAGTCATAGAGATGTTCTTCTTGATCATTGGAATGTGTAAGACCGCGCGGAAAATCAATTGCGGTGGGATTTCCAGACTGGGCCAACCGATCGATCGCGGGACCTCCCGGGAAATCTAATTCAAGCAACCGTGCAATTTTGTCGAAGGCCTCTCCCGCTGCATCATCGATCGTTGATCCAAGGACCTCGACATCAGATGCAAGATCACCGACTTTCAAAATCGAACTATGACCACCGCTCACAAGTAATCCAATAGCTGGGTCGAGTGTGGCATCACTACTCAACGCATCTACCGCTAAATGGGAAGAGAGATGATTGACGCCATACAGCGGCTTATGAAGAGCGAGTGCAAGACCTGATGCAGCTGAAGTACCGACCAAGAGCGCGCCAATTAATCCAGGTCCTGCAGTCACACCAATCGCATCAAGGTCCTTGAGAGAAACCTTTGCTTCTGTGAGGGCTTGTGCAATGACGGCTTGCATCGATTCAAGATGTGCACGGCTGGCGATCTCTGGAACAACACCACCGAATCTGGCATGTTGATCAACGCTTGACGAGATCACATTTGCAAGCAGGGTGCGGCCTCGCACGATGCCGACAGCAGTCTCATCGCATGATGTTTCAATACCGAGTACGAGTGGCTCACTCATGAACGCAACTCCTTGCGCATCACAATCGCCGTCTTGCCAGGGCCGTAATAATCGGGGCGCTCGGAGATCTTGCGGAATCCTTGATCGTTATAGAGCGGAATCGCCTCGGCATTGTCGAAGCGAACTTCTAACATCACCGCTTGGACCTTCTTGTTGCGAGACCAATCAATCAATCGCTTTAAGAACTCGCGGGCAATTCCCTTGCGTCTAAACTCTGGCGCTACTGTCATCGTCAGAATATCGGTGACATCACCTGCCATCATGATGCCGGCATAAGCAATCACAGCGCCAGCGCTCTCAGCGACTAAGTAGTATCGGTCCTTTGCGCCAATCTCCTCTTTGAATTGAGCAAGCGACCACGGCTCTTCGCCCGCGTAAATCTCCTTCTCCATCGCAGACATCACTACTGCATCCATCGCATTGGCTGCTCGGAAGGTGATTCCAGCGGGAAGTGGATATGCGTCTGGGCGACGGATATAGGAAGGCTCTCGCAGATTCTGAAAAGCGGATAACTCCGCAATCGCAGTCGCACGAGGTGGAGTCCTAAATATCTCTACGCCCATCTCCTCTACAACCTGATGGACATTGACGGCTGGATCGCTGACGCGCTTGCCCTCAAAGTATCTCGCCCAAAAGAGTTCGCGCCGTCTTGCATCTATTGCGACGATAAAATCTGATTGACCGACATCGACTGCGATCGCATCTAACGACGAGACACCAACCCATTCAATCCCTCGACCAAGAGCAAAGCTCTGGCCAAATGCGACGCCGACCCGCAACCCTGTGAAGGGTCCCGGTCCCATGCCAATAGCTACGAGATCGATCTCATTATGAGTTGCGAGTGCTTGTTGGACAAGCTTTGGGAGAACTTCACCGTGTGCGAGCGGATCATCATGATGAAGTTCAATCAGAACTATGTCATCTTTAACGATCGCAACCGATGTGCGATCAGTCGATGTATCTATCGCCAGGATCGAACTCATAGTTCGAACCCGCGCCATCGCGACCCGTGGCCCTTTGATGTGACAACCCGATCGTTCTCACCACTACCAAATTCGATAGTGATCTCAAGGTAAGAATCAACCAACCGATCCACAAAGCCCTCGCCCCACTCGATGACGATGATCGAACTAGCAAGGTGTGAATCAAGATCTAAATCATCGAAGACGCTCTTGCTCTCACCGATCAGGCGATAGGCATCGACATGGACCAGGGTCTCTTTACCGTGATGGATACGTGAGATAACAAAGGTGGGAGAAGTAATTCCAGATATTCCTAGCGCTGCGCCTATGCCCTGAGTGAGGGCGGTCTTACCTGCCCCAAGGTCGCCTTTGAGGAGCAGCACATCGCCGGCGTGAAGATTCTCGCCTAGGTGTCGACCGAGATCCTTCATTGCCTCTGGGGATCTCACAACGGCCATAGCGCAAGAGTAATAGATGCGTAGATAAAAGAAGGGCCCTGGTCTCCCAGGGCCCTTCTCGTGTAACTAACTCTGCAGATTAATCCTGAGAGTAGTACTTAGGTAGTGCTGCCTGGAACTTCAGATCCACAGTTGAGCCGCCCATCTTGCGGACTGCTGTAAGCAATGGTCCACCAGAGAGGTGCTTTCCGTTTGTTGAAGCGTAGGCAAGGAGATCGGCAACGGTCTTGTATTGAGCCGTTGTGAAGTTACAGTGGTTGGTTCCATTCGCTGCAGGAGTTGATGTCACAGGTGAACCTGTTGCATCAAAGGTCGTGTAGTGAGTTGGAGTCAAGCCGTAGATCGAGATGAGGTTTGAAGAACCACGAGGTAGGTGGTTCTTGATATTCGCCTTGATCTGAGCTGCATATTGAGCTGCATATTGGTTGGCGAGGTATGTTGAGTCACCTGCCGGTGTAATTGGATCTGATACACCCACCATAGTTACTTCAGGGACACTGATCTTTCCAGTCCACTGGAGCAAGCTACGCATCTTGGTGACAGCCGCAGGATTTGCAGTAGCACGTGGTGCCGCTGCAAGGTAGGCGAGCATGCCATTTGTAGCAGTTGAACCACTGAGCGCTGCACTGTATGTGCTTGCTTCTGATGCAACCTGAGCTGCGTAGTCGGTCTTTGTATTATCGAAGGTCGCTCCGCCAGCTTGCTGCTCAACATCGAGAGTTGCGAGGATCGCAAGTGCTGCAGCATTTGTTCCATTTTCAAGGATTGCAAGTGCTGGGCTTCCAAGGAGAGCGAAGCCGGTGTAGCTCGATGAGTTAGGAGATCCTGGACCAGTTGTGCCATCGAAGTGCGCACTCTGTGCAGGAAGGCCAGCCATCAAACCGATCAGCAAGAGCGCTGAACGAGATGGGATAGTTCCGAGCATTGACTTCACTGCAGCTGGAGTTGTATCCGGCCATGAAGGTGCGCCAGTAACAAGTTCTTTGCCGATACCAGCCTGGAGCTTGCCCATAACGGTGAAGACCTTTCCAAGGTCGGTCATCGCTTCTGCATATCCAGCAGCACCAGCTGAGTAGTTACCAGCCTTGATGCTTGGATCGAAGAAGGTCTTGACGCCCCAGAGGAAGTCACCAGCCATCTTAAGTTCTGCTTCAACTGTGGATGAAGCCATGCAGAGTGGAGCAGCAGCTGAGAGCTGGGTGCCGAGCTTCTCTGCTAGACCCTGTGTAATAAATCCACCGAGCGACTCTCCCCACGCAATCACGTGAGTTGTCTTGGTGAATTGAGTCTTGAAGGTATTGATGAGTTCGACATCAGTTGCAACACCGGAATCACCGTTCCAACCCTGACGGGCGAAACCTGAACCCATGACCGCATAACCCTTGCTGAGCAAGTATCCAATGATGGTTGCATTTGGACCAGGCTGAGGAGTGTTAGTGATCTTGTAGCCACCAATGAGTGGGATGGCAGAAGGGATATCGACGTTATAGCGATATCCATGTGAGTAGAGGTAGACAGTTCCGTTGAAGTTCGCAGGAACCATCATTGAATAAGGCGCACCATCAGAGGTTGCACCGATACATGATGTAACAGGAACTTTACCGTCGCATGCTGGCGCTGCATGAGCTGCAGTTGGCGCAGATGTGAAAGCAAGAGCTGCTAGAGCTGATGCAGCAAGAACTGCAACCTTCTTATATGTGGATGAGATTTTCATTAGTTTTTAGGCAATCCCTTCGCTGGCATTGCTGGACGAGATGCCACTGCCTTAACAACAGGAGCACTTCCAGAATCGGTTGTATAGAGCGTGTACTTGCCTGGGCCATCAACTGAGACAGCATTTCCATCAAGTCCTAGCTTTCCAAACCAGTAACCGGTGTAACCGACGTGGCTTGTTGGGCTATAGAGGATCGGTGAGAAGGCTGCCGAAGCCCAAGTAGAACCCTTGGTCTCGATTGCCTTAATGAGCGATGCGCGAGTTGGAGATGTACCGGCAGCGCGGAGTGCCTGCACGGTCAACATTGCAGTATTCATACCAACGAGAACGTTATTGTCGAAGGTCGCTCCTGCGTTGTACTGAGCATTGATCGCCTTGAACTGAGTGATGTATTCATCAGTCGCATCAGCCGGTGATGGCAAGAAGGAAGCAGCAATTGAACCAGCAAGTGCTGGTGCCAAAGGTCCGAGGAGGCCCTTAAGGGTTGTTCCATCGCTACCTACTGAACCGAGAATTAACTGGACCTTACCGATGAGGTTTGCCTTGTAGAGGCCACCAGCAAGAGCGCCGGTTGCGCTAGTAACACCGAACATCACGACAGTATCGGCTCCAGCTGCGACGATGGATGTAATCCACTTGCCCACGACTGAAGGATCGGCCTGTGAAAGCGCTGCGTATGGAATCTTTGCTACAAAGTTTGTTCCGGCGGTGCTGAAGCCCTTGAGCGCATCCATTCCGAAGTCATCATCCTGATAGATGAGTGCGACCTTGTGACCGGCAAAGTTATCGGCAAGGTACTTGCCCATGACCTTTGCTTCAGTGGCGTAGGAAGGGAAAAGTGGGAATGTTGTTGGATACTTCTTCATATCCGCAAAGCCACTGAAACCAGTGTTGACGAAGAGACGTGGGACGCCCTGGCTATTGACCAGACGAGTAGTCGCTTCATTATTTGCAGTTCCTAGAGTTCCGACAAGTGCAAAGACTTTATCTTTAAGAATCAGGTCATTGGTGACCGAAAGTGTCTGTGCTGGTGAGTAAGCATCGTCTTTAACGACGAGCTTGATCTGACGACCATTTACGCCACCATTTGCATTGACATAACTGAAGTAGGCATTCATCGCAGCCGGGATCTTGTTATATCCAGGAGCTGCTGCGCCTGTGAGAGGGATCGTTACTCCGAGTTTGATTGTTGAGCTGGTTACACCAGTCTCTGCATGGGCGGGTAATGCACTTGCGACAAGTGCCGCCGCAGCGACTACCGCTGCTGCAAAAATTCCGCCTTTTGTTCGACGCTGAACGAACATGTATTTCCTTCCATTGAGGGTATGTAGGAATTGCCGGTATGAAGTTTTACTGGCGAGTGCGTGCGAGGAACTTCATCCGAGGTAACTTCGGTCCATTAGGAACGAAGAGCACCGTCGCAATCAAGAGCACGCTCGTGATAACACCAGGTAGGTTCGCAGTCACTTTATCCGACCCCCCGAAGTGCGCTGCCGCTGTATTCGAGAGTTCAGGTATGGCAACCAGAACCACTGCGCCAACAATGCTACCCCCGAGGTTGCTCACACCAGCAAGCACCGCACCTGTAACCAGCGTGAAAGAGAGGGTCAAGGTGAAGGCCAGCGGAGCTACCAAACCAAGGAGCATGGCGAATAACGAGCCAGCAAGCCCTGCAACGCAAGAACTCAGCGTAAATGCCAATACTTTTGCCTTGCCGACCTTGATGCCTGAAAGTGCCGCTGCGGTCGGATTAGCACGTAGCGCTCGCCAGCGCCTTCCATAACGAGTTGATAACAAATTCCGAAGAAGCCAAAAAACGAGAATTGCAGCGATAACTGCGACCACAAAGAACCATCGATACTGGGTGAAGTCAGAACCGAGCGATGCTGGCGGATTCCCAACATCGAAGAGCAGACCTTGCTCACCACCCAAAATGTGGAATTGATTTGCAAGTGACGGGAGTCCAACGGCAAGTGCAAGTGTTGTTCCAGCCAGATACGGTCCGCGCAATCGCGCAGCTGCGATACCAAGTAAGAAGCCAGCAACGCCACCAGCGAAGGTACCGACTAAAAATGCAAATGGGTATGGAATATGAAGATGAGTCTGACAGAGTACTGCTGCATATCCACCAACTGCCATGAGTGCACCATGACCGAGTGAGATCTGTCCTGAATATCCAGTCAAGAGAACGATGGATGAGATCGCAATCGCAAAGATCGCAGCTTGCGCTCCTTGATACGAGCGAAGTTGATCGACATATCCGCTACCAATAATGAGTACAGCTCCGATAAGAACGAGCAGGAGGAGTCGAACAGCGGGTGATTTATGCTTCACGGCTACTCCCCTTTCCAAAGATTCCTTGTGGGCGGATGAGTAGGACGATTAATAAGATAATAAATGCTGCGCTAAAGGTCACAGAGGTTCCGATGTATTGCAAGATGAAGGCAAAGCCCACACCTAAGACAATTCCACCAACTACTGCACCGATGAGACTTTCAAGTCCACCGATAACCGCTGCGACGAAACCGCTGACCAAGAGTAAGTCGAGAGAATTCGGTGATAGATAGGTAGTAGGAGTTACAAGTGCGCCCGCGACTGCGCCCGCTGCACCAGCAAAGGCCCACCCAATAGTTCTAACACGATCCACGCGAACACCAGAGAGCCTTGAGATCTCAGGTTGGAAACTCGCTGCCCGAAGCGCCAAGCCAAGTCGAGTGAATTTAAAGAGCGCTGCAAAGAGGAGTAGCACAACCGCAGCACCCACAACAATCGCTGCATTCTGTGGTGAGAATGGGATGGTTGTATGTCCAACCATGTAGCCCTTGCTCGATAGTGGTGATGTGTACTGCAAGAAGGTATTTCCCCAGATCAACCCAGCCAAACTTCGAATTCCACCAAGTACACCCAGGGTTGCAATAACCGGAGCGATCGATTCGACCGGGGTGCCCTTTGTGCGCTTCGCAAGCGGTCGCATGATGATTGCTTCAACCAAAGCGCTTATCAGAGCACCCGCAAGAATTGCCACTGGAAGCGATAGCCAATAGTTGTGCATCTTCGTCATCGCTTCATAACCAATATATGTGGAGAGAATCGCCTGACCTGCAGCGGCAAAATTTACAACGCGAGTTGAACGCCAGACGAGAACGAGAGCGAGTGAGATCAGTGCATAGATAGCACCGCTGCTAAGTCCGACGAGAATCGTATTAAAGAAGATTTGCATTAGTACCCCAAGTAAGCAGATCGAAGGGCAGGGTCGTTGAGAAGATCAGATGAAGTTCCAGAGGTAACTAGTTGACCAAGGTTGATGATGATTCCGCGATCGGCGATCGAGAGCGCTGACATCGCATTCTGTTCAACGAGGACAACGGTGAGCCCTAAGCGATGGCGAAGAGCATCTACTGCAGCGAAGATTTGATCGATAATAAGAGGTGCAAGTCCAAGTGAAGGCTCATCTAAGAGAAGTAACTCTGGACGGGCGATCATTGCGCGACCGATAGCGAGCATCTGACGTTCACCGCCTGAAAGCGTGTCTGCTCCTTGCTTCATGCGTTCACCCAAGCGCGGAAAGAGTTCGAGAACTTCAGCGGTAGCTGCCGCAACATCGAGCTTATCTTTGCGCCAGATTCCACCAAGTTCGAGATTTTCAGCTACAGATAACTCTGGAATAACGGCCTTACCTTCAGAGACGTGAACAATTCCGCGACGAACGAGATCTTCTGGGCGCTCTCCGAGGATGGACTTGCCCTTCCACTCTGCGCGGCCGCCAGCAACTGGTAGTAATCCCGATAGTGCTCGTAACAAGGTCGTCTTACCTGCGCCATTGCTTCCAATGATGGTGACGAGTTCGCCTTGATTGATTGTGAAGCTCAGATCATCAATCGCCGTGATTGCACCGTGTTGGACGTGGAGTTTTTCAATAATGAGTGTCATGCGCTTGCTCCTTGATTACCAAGGTAGGCGGCGATCACTGCTGGGTTCTCTCGAACTTCTACAGGTGTGCCTTCAGCGATGAGCTGGCCAAAGTTCAGGACATAGATGCGATCACAGACATTCATCACAACATCCATATGGTGCTCGACAATCAAGACAGAAGTGCGACTTCGGATGTTGCGTATCAGGCTCTTCATCCAATCAATATCTTGAGGCCCAAGACCACCGGCAGGTTCATCGAGTAGGAGAAGTTGTGGGTTGCTCACCAAGGCTCGGGCAATTGCCACCCGCTTGGTGATGGGATACGGCAGAGAGTCGGCGCGGCGGTTCGCAATATCTGCGCAGTAAGAATTCTCGAGAGCAATGTGAGCACGCTGACGAAGTTCATCCTCGCTCTTCTTTGATGCACCAAGAATCGAACGAAGTAAGCCGGCCTTTGCATCTACTTCTGCGCCGATCATCACATTCTCTAAAACGGTGAGATCACCGAAAAGCCCCACTCCTTGCAGAGTGCGAGAGATTCGATGTGAGACTAATTCGTCGGGAGCAAGCCAATCGCGTTCCACGCCATTAAGGGTTAGTACGCCAGAGTCAGGTTTCACAATTCCAGAGAGGACGTTAAAGAGTGTGGTCTTGCCCGCACCATTGGGGCCAATCAGCCCTACGACTTCTCCAGGATTTACACGACAGTG
>DAINQZ010000023.1:10317-16839 GCA_036742235.1 Candidatus Nanopelagicaceae bacterium
CCGCACCATTGGGGCCAATCAGCCCTACGACTTCTCCAGGATTTACACGACAGTGGACATCGCTCAAGGCCTTGAGACCGCCGAAGTTGACGTTAACGCCGTCAACAGCGAGAAGTGCATGCTCGTGCGCCACGATGCGTCCTCCTCATTGAAGAAATCTTAAGATCGCTAGCGACCTGAATAATTACCGATGGTAGATTCTAGGCAGTCGAGTGGCAATTCTTGTGGTGATTTCATAATTAATAGTGCCGGCGGCGGTTGCCCAATCATCGGCGCTAAAACCGTCTTCGCCAATAACGGTGACATAGTCGCCCGCACGAGCGGTGCTATCCGCACCCAAATCCACCACACATTGATCCATCGAAACTCGACCTATTAGCCTTGCTAAATCGCCGTTATAGGAGACGCCTGCCGTGGAGTCAGCTCGACGCGGAAGGCCATCGCTATAACCCATGCAGACGATTCCTAATTGGGTATCGGTATCAGTGACGCCGGTACCGCCATATCCGACCCGAGAGAGCGCCGGAACTCGTTTGACGTTAACGAGCTTTGCTTTGATGCTCATCGCAGGCCTGAGGCCAAGTTTTTCAGATGAACCCATCGTAGAAATATCCGGGCTCAGTCCATACATAGCGATACCAAGACGGATCATCTGCTTATGTGATCGTGGATGAGCAATTGCACCAGCTGAATTCGCAGCATGCACAATCTCTGGGAAGACTCCTTCGCTCTGAAGGGCATTGAGCAAGACGTTGAAGAGAATCAATTGCTGTTCAGTGAAATCTGAATCGGGTTCGTCAGCGCGCGCAAAATGGGTCCAGTATCCAACAACATGGAGATCATTTTTTACCTCGCGCAGACGAAGCAAGAATGGATCCCACTCCTCTAAGAATCCCCCGCGAGTCATTCCGGTATCGACCTCGATGTGGATCCGGGGCTTTATGCCAGTGCGAGCACCTGCAGCTAGAACTTCATCAAGAAGTGCGAGTGATGAAATCGAAAGATCAATGTTGCGTTGCAGTGCCATGTCAAAATCTTCGCCAGGCGGTGTAAGCCATGCGAGCACTGGTGCTGTTATTCCGGCTTCGCGAAGTAAGAGCGCCTCTTCTAAGAGCGCGGTGCCGAGCCAGGTTGCCCCAGATGCAAGTGCGGTACGTGATACCTCGACCAAACCATGACCATAGGCATCTGCTTTAACGACCGCTAAGATCTCGGCATCGGTATCGCTCTTAAAGTGTGCAATGTTAGATGCGATAGCGGTGAGATCGACTTCAACATAGGCGCGTGGATCACTCACTCTTCGATCACCACCATCGCTGATGCAATACCTGCGTCGTGGGAGAGTGAGAGGTGCACCTTCTTGCCCTGTAAATATTTCTCAGTCTCACCCGAGAGAAGAAAGGTTGGTTTTCCACTCTCAAGGTTGATCACTTCAACATCATGCCAATGAAAGAGCCCCTTCGCATCCATCGCTTTTGCGATCGCCTCCTTTGCAGCAAAGCGCGCTGCCAGGCCATGCAGTGGGCGCTCTAGCTCGACTCCTTTAAAGAGTCGCGCCTTAAGTGCGGGGGTTCGGATGAGCGACTCCTCGAAGCGAGCGATATCTACGACATCAATGCCGATTCCAAAGATCATGTGGGTTGCCTCTCTGAAGGCCAGGCTCGATCGATTGCAATTAAGAATACAAGTAAAGATCCACCAATCAGGACTCCTCCGAGGAGATCTGAGAACCAATGAGTATTGCGGATCAACGATGCTGCATAAACCGTAGTCGTCAAAACTCCGACAATCACCTGGAGAAAGATCAGATGTGAACGGCTATGAAAGGCATAGCGATAGAGAATATAGGCAGTCATGCCCCATGTGAGGAGTGCATTCGCGGAGTGACCACTTGGGTAAGAGAGGCCACCTGCATGCAAGAGATCGAGAGATAGACGAGGTTTGGTCCTGCCAAAGATCAACTTAGATAAACCAACGACACCATTTAATAAAAGTAAAGCTGAGGCCGATAGATAGATCGGGCGCCAGGATTTAAATCTCCATCCAAACCATGCGGCAGTAATCAGCAATATGGTGGCAGTGAAACTTCTGAGCCCTAGGTCATCCATTGCTAAGAGAATATGGCTCGACATCCCTTTGAAGGTATGGTGTTTGAGCGCTTTAATCCAATGATCGAAATGGTAGAGGTAGCTTTGATTGAGTACCTGCTCTGTAACCAGTAGAAAACCTATGAAGAGGAAGATCGACCACCGGACTGCTCTGAACATCGCCACTTTTCGAGCAAGTGGTAAGTCATTAAACACTTATTCCACCGTGACAGATTTAGCCAAGTTACGAGGCTGATCAACGTCATTGCCACGGGCAATAGCCATCTCATAGGCAATGACTTGTAGTGGTACGACCGCAAGCACCGGCTCTAAGAATGGATGCGTCGCAGGAATGCGAATCATGTGGTCAGCACTTGTCAGATCGCCATCGCCGATCGCAATAATGACTGCACCACGCGCCTTTACTTCCTGCACATTACTCGCCATCTTTTCGGCCAGGAGCGATCCAAAGGCCGGCATGACTGCAACAACTGGCGTCCCTTGATCAATAAGCGCGATCGGGCCGTGCTTGAGTTCGCCACCTGCAAAACCTTCGGCATGCATATAGGCGAGCTCTTTGAGCTTGAGTGCACCTTCTAACGCAGTTGGGAAGCCAACATGGCGTCCTAGGAAGAGCATTGATGAGGCATCTTTGAATTGGCGAGTAAGAGCACGGAGCGGCTCGACTGTCTCTAATACTTGTTCGATCTTTCCTGGCAGTTGCGCAAGATGAGCAACGATCTCTTCGTGCTCGGCTTGGGTGAGCGACCCGCGAACAGTGCCAAGGTGTAGTGCGATTAGATACATCGCAATGAGCTGGGTGAGAAATGCCTTGGTAGATGCGACAGCAATCTCTGGGCCTGCATAGGTGTAGAGCACCGCATCAGATTCGCGCGGAATCGTCGAACCATTGGTATTACATACGGCGAATACGCGAGCGCCCTTGCTGCGGGCATAACGCATCGCCATCAAGGTATCCATCGTCTCACCCGATTGCGAGATCGGAATAACAAGAGTATTTCCATCAACACTTGGTTCGCGATAGCGGTACTCAGAGGCTAACTCGACATCAACTGAGATATTCGCCCACTTCTCGATCGCATACTTACCTACAAGCCCTGCGTGATAAGCGGTTCCGCAGGCGATGATGACGACTTTGGATATTCCCTCAAGATTAATTCCGGCAGTGATCTCCGGATCGAGTCCAGCGGTGCGACCAATCAAGGTATCCGCAACAGCCTTTGGCTGCTCATAAATCTCTTTGAGCATAAAGTGTTCGAAGCCACCACGTTCTGCGGCAGATGCATCCCACGAAATCTCGTAGGCCTTCTGCGGAAGGACGTCACCTTCAAGATTAGTAATAACAATAGAAGAAGCGGTGATATCGACAACCTCATCTTGGCCCAGTTCTAACGCATGCTTGGTATGTGCGATAAATGCTGAGACATCAGATGCTAAGAAGTTCTCCCCATCGCCTACTCCAACGACGAGTGGTGAGTTACGACGTGCGCCGACAATGCGGCCAGGTTCATCCGAGTGAATAGCAAGCAGAGTAAATGATCCACGCAGTTCTGCGCAGACTTCTCGCATCGCAGCAGCGAGATCGCCACCATGTTTCTTACGAGCATCGCTGAGTAGGTGGACGACCGATTCAGTATCAGTCTCTGATTTAAAGATGTGGCCGCGATTCTCAAGTTCTTCGCGCAGTTCTACATAATTTTCGATAATGCCGTTATGGATAAGTGCGAGCTTGCCCTCGTTATCAAGATGTGGGTGAGCATTGCGATCGGTTGGTCCACCATGGGTAGCCCAGCGAGTATGTCCGATGCCGCTATGAGCATCTGGGACGGTGGTGAGTGTGGATTCAAGATTGCCGAGTTTTCCTGCGCGCTTCTCGATCCAGAGTGGTTCACCTTGGGTTACAGCCAGAGCGATTCCAGCGGAGTCATAACCGCGGTATTCGAGTCGGCGGAGGCCTTCAAGGACTGGGGAGAGTGCGCTCGCCTTGCCGGTGTATCCAACGATGCCACACATCTAGCCAGACTCCTTAATACGTTATGAGAGTTCGGATCTTACTAGTGCGGCGATTTCATTTGCGATTTCTTCGGCATCTTTCACGCTCTCAGCTTCAACCATGACGCGAACGAGCGCCTCAGTTCCGGATGCCCGAACCAAGATTCTTCCCTTATCGCCGAAATTCTCACCTTTAGCCTTGATTGCACTCTGGATCGGCACTGACTCTGAAAGTTCTTCCTTCTTCACATCTTTCACATTGATTAAGACTTGTGGGAAGCGGACCATCACAGAGGCGAGATCAGCGAGTGACTTTTCTGAGTTCTTCATCGCCTGCATGAGGTGAAGCGCAGTCAATAAGCCATCACCAGTATTTGCATGCGATCTCATAATGATGTGGCCAGATTGCTCGCCACCGAGGGTATGACCATCTGCCAGCATCTTCTCCAAGACATAACGATCGCCGACCGCGGTCGTCTCAACGGTGATGCCGTTCGCGGCCATTGCCTTCATAAATCCAAGATTGCTCATGACGGTACCAACGACAGTGTTATTTACGAGTTCACCGCGGGACTTCAAATCAGCAGCAAGAATCGCCATGATGAAATCACCATCGACTTCATTGCCGTTCGCATCCACTGCCAGGCAACGATCAGCATCGCCATCATGAGCGATACCAAGATCTGCACCGACTTCGACAACCTTCGCCTTTAAATTCTCTAGATGGGTGGATCCGCAACCATCATTGATGTTAATGCCATTAGGTGTGGCAGAGATTGCAATAACTTCTGCGCCTGCGCGCTCATACGTCTTCGGTGCAACGCGAGAAGAGGCACCATTCGCACAATCAACGACGACTTTGATTCCAGTCAGGCTGGTTGAGAGTGAAGAGAGTAAGTGATAGATATATCGCTCGGCTGCACTCTCATCGAGAACGACGCGACCAACATCTGCGCCAAGTGGACGATCCCACTTCTCTTCTAGTCGCGCTTCAATCTTTGCTTCGAGTGCATCATCGAGCTTTCCGCCGCCTTTAGCGAAGAACTTAATTCCGTTATCTGGCATTGGGTTATGGGATGCGCTGATCATGACACCGAGATCTGCGCCGGTCTCTGCGACGAGGTGTGCGATTGCTGGAGTAGGGAGAACTCCTACGCGATAGACATCAACACCGGCACTTGCTAATCCAGCGATAACTGCAGCTTCGAGAAATTCACCTGATGCCCTTGAATCTTGACCGATGATCGCTTTAGGGCGGCCATTACTACCAGCTTCACCAACAGCACCAACTTCAGCAAGGATATGGGCAGCAGAGATCGCTAGATTTAAAGCGAGTTCAGCTGTGAGGTCGCGATTGGCCAAACCTCGAACACCATCGGTGCCAAAGAGTGCCATCTATCTCCCCAATCCAAGCAGAGTGTGCAAGAACGGTAAGAGTGAGATTAACGCTTTGAGTATTGTGAACGCTTACGAGCCTTCTTAAGGCCGTACTTCTTGCGCTCGATCACACGTGGATCACGTGTAAGGAATCCAGCCTTCTTAAGTGCTGGGCGATTTGCATCGCGATCAATCTCATTGAGTGCGCGTGCAACACCGAGACGAAGTGCACCAGCTTGACCTGATGTTCCGCCACCGTTGATACGTGCGATAACGTCGAAAGCATTCTCTGCACCAACTGTGCGGAATGGCTCTGAAACTAATTGCTGGTGAACCTTATTTGGGAAGTAGACAGCGAGTTCCTTGCCGTTAACAGTCCACTTGCCGGTTCCTGGAACGAGACGTACGCGAGCGACAGCCTCTTTACGACGACCGGTTCCGCCACCTGGTGCCTTGATTGATGGACGGTTAGTCGCTGCAGCTGGTGTGCTGCTTGTGTAAGAAGTGAGGAGTTCGTCCTGTGCGTCGACAGTTGTTTCGAGATCTGACATGTTTATAGGCTCCTGTTACTTGCTTACGATTTGGGAAATTTGGCTGAAAACGAATGGTGTTGGGTTCTGCGCAGCATGTGGGTGTGTTGGGCCTGCGTAGACCTTGAGCTTTGTTCCGACCTGGCGGCCAAGCTTGTTCTTAGGGATCATTCCAAGGATCGCCTTCTCAACAACGCGAGTTGGATCCTCGTTGATCAAATCTGAGTAGACGATAGAAGTCATTCCGCCTGGGAAACCAGAGTGATGGTGAGCCATCTTCTGTGCTGCCTTCTGGCCAGTAAGAACAATCTTCTCGGCGTTGATGACAATAACAAAGTCACCCATGTCGATGTGTGGAGCAAATGTTGTCTTGTGCTTTCCACGGAGCAGCACTGCTGCATGTGAAGCAAGGCGACCGAGTACTACGCCTTCTGCATCGATGACATGCCACTTACGAGTAGTAGCTTGGTCACCAGCCTTCGGTGTAAATGTGCGCACGAGGTCTTCTCCTTATT
>DAINQZ010000024.1:0-13102 GCA_036742235.1 Candidatus Nanopelagicaceae bacterium
ACAGAGCCGATGAGAACTACGCGACCGGAACGCTTCTTCATCATGCCTGGAAGTGCACGCTGAATTACTCGGAATGAGCCGGTGAGGTTTGTATCGACAACATCTTGGAAATCAGCCTCGCTCATGCGAAGAGCTAAACCATCCTTGGTGATCCCGGCGTTGGCGATGAGAACATCCACCGTTCCAAAACGTGCTTCAACATCTTTAAAGGCGCTTTCAACACTCTCGGAATTTGTGACATCCATAATGACGCCCTCGAGTCCATCTGGTGCACTCCCAGAACGGTGTGTGACGACGACTCGATCTCCGCTCGCCTGAAAAGCGCGAGCAATGGCGAGGCCAATTCCTCGGTTGCCGCCAGTCACAAGGACCAATCGGCTGTGGTTCTGTGAGGTATCAGTTTCGGTACTCATAGATCCTAAAAGTACTCGTTACTCATGCGTACTCCCAGAATCGACTCTCGGCAGGCGTGATTTCTTCTTCTGTCATACGATTCTCATATGTCCCTAAAGCGCAGAAAGAAGAGTGCAGCTCCTCTTCATTCGATTACATCGGCACAGACTCCGCTCACCGAGGACCAATCTGGAAGAGCTCGTCGCTACTTCATCAGCATGATGGTTCGAACCGCATGCTTTATTCTGACGGTTATCTTGCCGAGCCCATATCGCTGGATCGCACTCTTTGGTGCGGTTGTACTTCCGTACATCGCTGTCGTTGTGGCAAATGCGGGACGAGAGACTATCGTCGGTCAGGCTACGATCTTTAATTCCCGAGCGCTTGGCGCTGGTAAAGATCAAAGTAAAGACCCCGCTTAACAACTAGTTCGTCATGGGTTCCTGACTCAACCAGACGTCCGCTTTCAAGAACCAAGATCTGATCTGCGTGTGCGATCGTCGATAAGCGATGAGCAATCACAATACTTGTTCGACCTTGTAGCGCGTTCTTAAGTGCCTCCTGGACAAGTGCCTCATTCTCGGAGTCGAGATGCGCTGTCGCTTCATCCAAAATCACAATCGCAGGAGCCTTGAGTAAGAGACGGGCGATCGCTAGTCGTTGGCGCTCACCGCCAGAGAGGCGATGTCCGCGCTCCCCTACGACAGTGGCAAGGCCATTAGGAAGAGTTTCGATAAACTTCCAAATCTGTGCAGCCTCACATGCTCTCTGAATCCCCTCGATGGTCGCATCCGGCTTTGCATATCGAAGATTTGCCTCAATCGAATCGTGGAACATATGCGAATCCTGAGTAACAACACCGATCGTTGAACGAAGTGATGCCAAGGTGAGATCACGTATATCGATTCCGTTGATCGTAATAGCTCCCTGAGAGACATCGTAGAGGCGTGGCAATAACCCAGAGATTGTGCTCTTGCCCGCACCTGATGGCCCAACGATGGCAGTGAAAGATCCAGGCTTCGCCGTGAAGGAGAGGTTATGAATCACTTCGCCAGAGTCGACGACTTCTGCCTTCGCTGAACTCTCGAGCGAAGCGAGTGAGATCTCCTCGGCCTTGGGGTAAGAGAAGGAGACGTTATCGAATCGAATTTCAGGGTTGTTGGTGAGTAACTCACATGCACCTGTGCGATTCGCAACCATTGGCTCTAGATCGAGGACTTCAAAGACTCGCTCAAATGAAACCAGTGCCGTCATCACATCGACGCGAATATTGGAGAGTCCAGTGAGCGGCCCATATAGGCGAGCTAGTAGCGCAGTGATCGCGAGCAAGGTTCCGACCGTAATTGTGCCTTTGATGGCGAGGTCGCCACCTATTCCGTAAGCGAAGGCGGTAGCGATAGCTGCGACCGTTGTTAATGAGATAAAGAAGATACGATTGAGTACTGCAATTTGAATACCCATATCTCGGACTCGGCCGGCCTTGGATGAGAAGCGCTCATGTTCGCTCTCTGGCTCACCATAGAGGGTCACTAATAATGCACCTGAGACGTTGAAGCGCTCAGTCATTGTCGAAGCCATTTCAGCGTTGAGATTGAAAGATTTTCGGGTGTACTCCTGAAGGCGCTTGCCAAGCCACTTGGTGGGAATAAGAAAGATCGGTAACAAGAGAAGTGAGAAGAGCGTGATCTGCCACGAGAGCGTGAGCATTGCGGCCGTCACAAGAATCAGACTTATGACGTTACTGACTACGCCTGAGAGGGTGGAGGTAAATGCTTGCTGTGCGCCAATCACATCTGAGTTAATGCGCGAGATGAGGGCACCGGTCTGAGTCCTCGTAAAGAAGGCGATAGATTGTCGCTGTACGTGTGCAAAGACTTTGGTTCGAAGATCAAAGATGAGACCCTCGCCGATTCGAGATGAGAACCAACGGCTCCCTAGATTAAGGAGCGCGTCACCCATCGCAATAACACCAACAAGAACTGCAAGTTTAAGAACTAGGGCACCGTTATGCGGGACGACGCCTTTATCGATGAGAGTGCGCAGTAATAGCGGCGTCGCAACAACGAGCGCAGAATCGATCACTACGACGATTAAGAAGATAACCAGCTCAGAAGTGTATGGCTTGGCAAAACCTAGAATCCTGCTAACGGTGCCAGGCTTCAACTTCATCTCTTTAACTGATTGATCTTTAGTGAGTGAGCGAAGTGCCCGTCGGTTGGCATGTATGGACAAAGCGAAGTGCCCCTTTAATTAGACAGTGAAGCCAATCGCACGAAGTTGTTCGCGGCCATCATCTGTAATTCGGTTTGGGCCCCAGGGTGGCATCCATACCCAGTTAATTTTCACATCTGCGGTGAGGTCTTGAAGAACTGAGCGAGTCTGATCTTCAATAACATCCTGCAGCGGGCATGCGGCAGAGGTAAGGGTCATATCTAAAATCGCGATATTGCTCTCATCGACCTGCATGTCATAGACGAGGCCTAGATCAACGACATTGATTCCAAGTTCTGGATCAATGACATCCTTCATCGCCTCAGTGACATCATCAATTGATGCTTGCTTGCTCATATTAGCTCCCCTGTTTTACTTCTTTTGCCTGAAGTGCTGCATCTTTAAAAGCCATCCACCCTAGTAGGGCACACTTTACTCGCGCCGGGAACTTTGAGACACCAGCGAGTGCGACGCCATCTTCAAGTAGCGCCTCATCTCCGGTGATCGAACCCTTGCTTGCCATCAACTCTGAGAATGAATCCAAGATCAGGAAGGCCTGATCAAGACTCTTACCCACAATGAGATCACTCATGATCGATGTACTGGCCTGAGAGATCGAGCAACCCACGCCATCCCATGTGAGATCCTTGACCAGATCATCAACCAAGAGAATATTGAGGGTGATCTCATCACCACAGCTTGGATTCACATGATGAACCTGAACTGTCTTCTCAACTGAGAGACCCTTATGAAGCGGGTGCTTGTAGTGATCGAGGATCACTTCCTGATAGAGCGAATCAAGTTCCATTAGGAAACCTTAAAGTATTTCTGGGTAGCGGTAATCCCATCGACTAACGCATCAATATCAGCGAGATCGTTATAGAGATAGAACGAAGCGCGAGTTGTCCCTGCGACCCCAAATTTACGCATCAATGGCCAAGCACAGTGATGGCCGGTCCGCACTGCAATGCCATATTGGTCAAGAACTTGTCCGGCGTCATGTGGGTGAATCTGATCGAGCGCAAAGGAGATCACGCCGCCACGATCGGCGATATCGAGTGGTCCAATGATCTGCAAGCCTTTGATTGACTGTAAGCCCTTAATTGCATACTCGGTGAGCGCCACTTCATGAGCATGAATTTTCTCCATGCCGATTGCCGAGAGATAATCGATAGCAGCACCAAGTCCTACAGCTTGCGCCATATTGGGTACGCCTGCTTCAAACTTGCGTGGTGCAGGAGCCCAGGTGGCGCTCTCCATAGTTACAGTCTCAATCATCGAGCCACCGTAGAGAAAGGGTTCCATCTCCGCCAAGAGTGCGGCTCTCCCCCAGAGAACACCGATCCCATTTGGGCCCAGCATCTTATGGCCAGAGAATGCGACAAAATCAACACCAAGAGAATTAACATCAATTGCAAAATGTGGAGCAGATTGGCAAGCATCAAGCACAACGATGGCGCCGACGGCGTGTGCCTTCTCTGCGATAAGTGTGACTGGATTGATGGTGCCGAGCACATTGGATTGATGGGTGATCCCAACAATTTTTGTGCGCTCAGAAATTAAGGAGTCAATCTGTGAGAGATCTAACCGGCCATCGGGTGTGGTGCCGAACCATTTAAGTGTTGCACCTGTCCGCTTGGCTAGCTGCTGCCACGGGATGAGATTTGCATGGTGCTCCATCTCAGAGACGAGGATTTCATCTCCTGCCGATAAGGCGAAGGAGCTACGGTTGGTATTAGAGAAGGAGTAAGCAACCAGGTTGAGTGACTCAGTGGCGCTCTTTGTGAAGATTACTTCATCAACGCTTGCACCGATAAAGGTGGCAACAATCTCACGAGCACCTTCGTAAGCGGTTGAAGCTTCCTCTGCCAATAAGTGCGATCCTCGATGGACCGCAGCGTTATGTTCGGTATAGAACTTTCGCTCGGCTTCGAGAACTCGCTGCGGTTTCTGACTTGTTGCACCTGAGTCAAGGTAGACCAAACGGGCATCATTTCTCATCTTCTTTGCGAAGATAGGAAAGTCAGCCTTTATGGCATCGACATCAAGTGAGTTCATACCTTAAGCAGTGACGTACTCTGCGTAACCGTTCTCTTCTAGCTTGTTCGCAAGTTCTGGTCCACCTTCTTCGACGATACGACCAGCAGCAAATACGTGAACGAAATCTGGCTTGATGTAGCGAAGGATGCGGGTGTAGTGAGTGATCAACATGATCCCGAGATCGTTGCTCTCCTTGATGCGATTGACACCTTCAGAGACGATACGAAGTGCATCGACATCCAGCCCTGAGTCGGTCTCATCCAAGATGGCAATCTTTGGCTTGAGGAGTTCCATTTGCAAGATCTCGTGGCGCTTCTTCTCGCCGCCTGAGAATCCTTCATTGACATTGCGCTCTGAGAAAGCGGGATCCATGCTGAGGGCGGTCATCGCCTCTTTCACTTCGCCGACCCAGGTGCGAACCTTTGGAGCTTCACCGCGGATCGCAGTGACTGATGTACGTAGGAAGTTTGAGACTGAGACGCCTGGAACCTCAACTGGGTACTGCATCGCAAGGAAGAGTCCGGCCTTTGCGCGTTCATCGACGCTCATTGCCAAGACATCTTCACCATCGAGTGTGACGGTACCGGCAGTCACGTTGTACTTAGGGTGGCCTGCGATTGAATAGGCAAGAGTCGACTTACCTGAACCGTTAGGTCCCATGATCGCGTGGGTCTCGCCCGAGTTGATGGTGAGATCAACACCGCGAAGGATCTCCTTCTCGCCATCTTCGGTTGTGACGCTGACGTGGAGGTTCTTGATGATTAGTGTGCTCATGATTCCGTCTCTCTACTTTTTGCTCTGAATAGTGATTGATTGGCCATCTCGTACAACGTCATAACTTGCTACTGCTTCTACTGCAGGAGGCGTGAGCGCTGATCCGGTACGGAGATCGAACTCAGCTCCGTGAAGCCAGCACTCGATTCGGTATTCGGTGATGTCGCCCTCTGAGAGCGATGCATCAGAATGTGAACAGGTATCAGAGATCGCAAAGACCTCATCGCCGATGCGAGCGACACAGACTGATTCGCCATCGACCTCAATGCGCTTTGGCTTACCCGGTGTCAGGTCGTCAAGATTGAGTGTTGTCATGCGATCTCCACCTTAGACAGGTCAGCATCGATACGTTCCATGATGCGCTCTTCGATACTCTCGATCGCAATCTTCGAGAGAATCTCTAAGAAGAAGCCGCGGATTACAAGACGCTTTGCTTCACTCTCTGGAATACCGCGAGACTCTAGGTAGAAGAGTTGTTCATCATCGAAACGACCAGTTGTTGATGCGTGGCCTGCTCCAACGATATCGCCAGTCTCGATCTCAAGGTTTGGCACAGAATCTGCACGCGCACCATCAGAGAGCAAGAGATTGCGATTGAGTTCGTAGGTATCAGTTCCATCAGCTGCTGCGCGGATGAAGACATCGCCAATCCAGACAGTGCGAGCACCATCCCCGGAGAGCGCGCCCTTGTAGTTCACGCGAGACTTTGCATAACCAACATTGTGATCAACGTGGATACGGTGCTCTAGATGTTGACCATCGCCAGCAAAGTAGAGGCCGTACATATCTGCAAAGGCACCTGGTCCAGCGAATTCCACTGTTGGCAGGAGGCGCACTAGTGAGCCGCCAACGGTGACAACAACAGAGGTGAACGAGGCATCTTTACCGATGATCGCATGATGACGACCAAGGTGAACCGCATCATTTGACCACTCTTGCAGTGTGATGAAACGTAGGGATGCGCCTGGCTCAAGAATGATTTCGATCTCTTCAGCGAGTATTGCAGCACCAACATTCTCGACAACAACAGTTGCCTGAGAGTGAAGACCGGCGCGGATCACAGTGCGGGAAGCTTCAGCAACATCACCAAGCGACTTACGTGTGAGAATGATCGGTTCAGCGATCACAGCATCTTTTGCAATCGAAAGAACGGTAACGCTCTGAACGCTTTCGCGTAGGTGCTGCACAACAACATCATCAGTTGTGGAGGAGGCGGGGACATCTGCTGCCGCAACAAGTGAGAGAGTTACGCCTTCAGCTAACGTCGCTGCTGAGAGTGATGGGTGGTCGGCAAGAATCGTGGTTGATTCATGAAGACCCTTAAGACGCTTGAGCGGTGTAAAACGCCAAGCCTCTTCCCTACCGGTAGGAGTTAAAAAATTGGTAGTAAGGGTTGTCATTAACCAACTGCCCCTTCCATCTGCATCTCGATCAAGCGGTTGAGTTCGAGCGCATATTCCATCGGAAGTTCACGAGCGATTGGCTCGATAAATCCGCGGACGATCATCGCCATCGCTTCATCTTCAGAGAGGCCACGAGACATCAAATAGAAGAGTTGGTCATCAGAGATCTTTGAGACGGTCGCTTCGTGACCCATTGATACATCGTCTTCGCGAATATCTACATAAGGGTAGGTATCTGATCGTGAGATTGTATCTACGAGAAGGGCATCGCACTTCACCGTTGACTTTGAGTGATGTGCTCCTTCAAGAACCTGCACCAATCCACGATAGGAAGTACGTCCTCCCCCGCGAGCTACAGACTTAGAGATGATGGTTGATGATGTGTAAGGCGCAGCATGGACCATCTTCGAACCAGCATCCTGATGTTGGCCTTCGCCAGCAAATGCGATCGAGAGCGTCTCACCCTTTGCATGCTCTCCCATAAGGAAGACAGCTGGGTACTTCATGGTGACCTTTGAACCGATATTGCCATCGATCCATTCCATCGTTGCGCCTTCCGCACAGGTGGCGCGCTTGGTTACCAAGTTATAAACGTTGTTCGACCAGTTCTGAATAGTCGTGTAACGAACACGAGCATTCTTCTTAACGATGATCTCAACGACGGCAGAGTGCAAGGAATCTGATGAGTAGATAGGTGCTGTGCAACCTTCTACATAGTGAACATATGATCCTTCATCAGCGATGATGAGGGTACGTTCGAATTGACCCATATTCTCGGTGTTGATGCGGAAGTAGGCCTGAAGTGGGATATCGACATGTACGCCCTTCGGTACGTAGATGAATGAACCACCAGACCAGACAGAGGTATTGAGCGCTGCGAACTTGTTGTCGCCTACCGGGATAACGGTTCCGAAGTACTCCTTGAAGAGCTCTTCATGCTCGCGTAGGCCAGAGTCGGTATCAACAAAGATAACGCCAAGCTTCTCAAGATCTTCGCGAATCGAGTGGTAAACAACTTCAGATTCATACTGAGCCGCGACGCCAGCAACTAAACGATTCTTCTCGGCATCAGGAATACCCAAGCGATCGTAGGTATTACGAATATCTTCAGGCAGGTCTTCCCATGATGTTGCCTGCTTCTCCGTTGAGCGAACGAAGTATTTGATGGTGTCAAAGAAGATACCGGTGAGGTCTGAACCCCAGGTTGGCATTGGCTTCTTAGCAAAGAGATCTAAGCCCTTAAGGCGAAGGTCCAGCATCCACTGTGGCTCGTTCTTCTTCGATGAGATATCGCGTACGACATCTTCATTGAGTCCGCGCTTTGCAGTTGTTCCGGCATCATCCTTATCGGACCAGCCATACTCATAAGTTCCGAGACCTTCGAGTTCTGGATTTGCTAACTCGATACGTGCTGTTAGGTCACTGCTCATTTGTGCGCTCCTGTTGTTGTTTTTTCCGATGAATGTTTGGGAATGAAAGTTGTGCAGACGCCATCGCCATGAGCGATTGTCGCTAGTCGTTGAACATGGGTTCCGAGAATTCTCGAAATTGCCGCAGTCTCTGCTTCGCAGAGCTCTGGGAATTGAGTCGCAACGTGCGCAACCGGGCAATGGTGTTGGCAGATCTGGTCGCCGATAGGACCTGTGGTGACATCAGAAGCGAAACCTTCTTCGGTAAGGAAGTCAGCGAGCGCAGCACTCTTCTCGGCCATCGATGCCGTGGATGAAACTTTCGTACGTGCACGCACTTCCATCTCCTGTGCGCGTTGTTCGGCAAAGGATTTGATAGAGAGGTTGTTATCGTGCGATGCAATAAATTTCAGAGCGGATACAGCGAGATCATCGTAGGAATGCTCGAAGCTTGCTCGTCCATCATCGGTCATCAGAAAGACTCGCGCTGGTCGTCCACGTCCACGTAACGCTGTGCTCTGGTAAGGCTCACGTGAGGTGAGGATCCCATCGGCAACGAGGGCATCAAGGTGGCGACGAATACCAGCCGCTGTCATCTCTAAGCGTGTGGCCAGATCTGCTGCAGTTGCTGGTCCAGTTTCTAGAATCGCCCGAGCGACCTGGTCCCGCGTACGGGCATCTGGCTCGGTCTTTTTCACAACAGAAGTGTTGCGTAATTCACCCAATTCTGCCACTTGAGCCATGAACCGCTCCCCTGGCCCTTGACTAGGCTTAGGGGTATGAAAGCCCTGAAGCAGGTCATCTATACCGCCCTCGTTACCTTTCAGGCGGGAATCGTCGTCACAGGTGGCGCCGTCCGATTGACCGGTTCGGGCCTAGGTTGCCCGACCTGGCCAGAGTGCACACCTGGCTCCTATACCCCTGTTCCCCATCAAGCCCAGGGGCGACTGCACTCATGGATTGAATTCGGAAACCGCCTGCTGACCTTCGTTCTGATCCTCTCGATTCTGGCAGCCGTCATCGGCGTACTTCGTTGGCGTAAGCAGTACCCAGATCAGAAGAAGTTGCTCTGGTTGGCACTTGCACAGTTGCTGGGCGTCGTTGCACAGATCATCTTGGGTGGAATAACGGTTCTGACACATCTCAACCCACTCACCGTAGGTGCGCACTTCTTGCTCTCGATCATCTTGCTCGCCGCATCGCTCTCACTTCGTCAGCGAATGTTGCAAACTCCTCGCATCTTGCTGAGCTCTACATCGACCCTACTCGTGCGTATTCTGTTGGTGCTCACTGCATTCGTCATCACACTCGGAACTGTTGTCACTGGTAGTGGTCCGCATGCTGGCGATATTCAAGCAAAGCGCTATCACTTCGATCCGCGCACAGTCTCATGGCTCCATGCCGACTCTGTGATCGCCCTCGTAGCCCTGACCTTCGCACTATTGCTCGTGGTAAAGGTCAGCGAAGATGTAAGCCATCGTTCACTTATTATGCGAAAAGTGGGCCTCTTCTTCTTTATATGCTTAGCCCAGGGGTTGATCGGATATATCCAGTACTTCACCGGTCTCCCAGAGGCTCTCGTAGCCGCCCACTTACTCGGTGCTGATTTAGTGTGGCTCGCAATCTGGAATATTGCTTTTACCGGCAAGGTTTTATCGAAAAGAACGTAACGACACCACAAGGAGAGACATGACCGCAGTAAACCGCCAGGCTTGGACAGAGAACGATGATAAGGCGGTAGCGATTGCCCGCGCTCTTGCCGCAGATGCAGTTCAGAAGGTTGGCAATGGCCACCCTGGTACTGCGATGTCATTGGCACCTGTTGCCTACACGCTCTTTCAACGCTTCTTGCGCCATGACCCAACGCAACCTGAGTGGCTCGGTCGCGATCGCTTCGTTCTCTCCTGCGGACACTCATCACTGACTCTCTATATTCAACTCTTCCTCTCTGGTTATGGCCTCACGATCGATGATCTCAAAGCCTTCCGTACTGCTGGTTCACTTACACCAGCTCACCCTGAGTACGGACATACCAAGGGCGTAGAAATCACAACCGGTCCATTGGGATCGGGTATCGCTTCTGCAGTCGGCATGGCGATGGCTGCTCGGTTTGAGAAGGGACTCTTTGATCCAAAGAGCACCACAACCCTCTTTGATCACAATGTCTGGGTTATCGCATCTGATGGCGACCTCCAAGAAGGTATCAGCGCCGAAGCCTCATCACTTGCCGGCACTCAAGCACTTGGTAACCTCAAAGTAATTTATGATGATAACCGTATCTCGATCGAAGGTGACACTCACGTCTCCTTCACTGAAGATGTCTCTGCGCGTTACCGCGCCTACGGCTGGAATGTGTTAGAAGTTGCCGCACTCGCTGATGGAAATGTCGATCGCGATGCTCTAGAAGCAGCAATGGAGAAGGCTGAAGCACTTACTGAAGCACCAACACTCATTCGCTTGAAGACTGTCATCGCATGGCCAGCACCAAAGGCGCGCGGTACATCGAAGTCACACGGATCTGCACTTGGCGCTGATGAGGTTGCCGCAACGAAGGTTGCACTTGGACTCAACCCAGAAGAGATCTTCATCGCTCCAGATGATCTCGTTGCACACACTCGCAAAGTTATTGAACGTGGCCAAGCAGCACGAGCTGCATGGGAAGCTGAATTCTCATCATGGAAGGCGGCAAACCCAGAGGCGGCGGCCCTTCTTGCTCGCTTGCAGAATAAGGAGTTGCCAGCGAATTGGGCAGCGTCGATCCCAACCTTCCCAAGCGATAAGGAAGTTGCTACTCGTGCAGCTTCGGGCAAAGTGATCAATGCGATTGCAGAAGTGCTTCCAGAGTTCTGGGGCGGCTCAGCCGATCTTGGTGAATCAAATAACACCACCATTGAAGATGGTCACTCTTTCTTACCCGCTACCTCAGCGATAAAGGATGCCGATCCTTATGGTCGCATCATTCACTTCGGTATCCGTGAACACGCGATGGGTGCAGTCCTCAATGGAATTGCACTAAGCGGTCTCACCAAGGCCTTCGGCGGAACCTTCCTCGTCTTCTCTGATTACATGCGCGGCGCAGTTCGCCTAGCCGCGTTGATGGATATTCCATCAACCTTCGTCTGGACCCACGACTCAGTCGGCGTCGGTGAAGATGGACCAACGCACCAGCCAGTTGAGCACGTCGCATCACTTCGTGCGATTCCAAATCTCTCAGTCATCCGTCCGGCAGATGCGAATGAGACTGCGATCGCCTGGCGCGAGATCATTACTCGCCGTGGCCCAGTCGGCCTCATCCTCTCTCGTCAGAACCTCCCGGTTGTTGATCGCGCTCTCCACGCATCGGCTGAAGGCGTTGCGAAGGGTGCTTACATTCTCAAGGATTCTGATGGAACTCCAGATGTCATCCTGATCGCGACGGGTTCTGAAGTTCAATATGCCCTTGGCGCACAGACCGCTCTCGCATCCGAAGGTATCAAGGCCCGCGTTGTCAGCGCACCATGTATCGAATGGTTCAACGAGCAGACCGATGCCTATAAGGAATCAGTTCTTCCATCTGCGGTAAAGGCTCGCGTGAGCGTTGAAGCTGGAATTGCACTTGGCTGGCGCGAACTTGTTGGCGATGCCGGTGTATCTGTGTCACTTGAACATTACGGCGCATCTGCAGCAGCAGGTGTCCTCTTTAAGGAGTATGGCTTCACAGCAGAGAATGTCGCTGCTGCCGCAAAGACCTCTATCGCAAAGGCAGGTAAGTAAGCATGAGTAACCTACAAAATGTCTCAGATGCTGGCGTATCAATCTGGCTCGATGATCTCTCACGAGATCGCCTGCAGTCAGGCTCGCTTCAGAAGTTGATCGATGGTTCATCAGTTGTCGGAGTTACTACCAACCCAAGTATCTTCTCAGCCGCAATCTCTGGTTCAACTTTGTATCGCGACGATATCTTGGCGCTGAAGGCCGAAGGCCGTAACGCATCTGAGATCGTCACAGAGTTAACCACCTCAGATGTCCGCCAGGCGTGCGATCTCTTTATGCCGACCTTCTTGGAATCAGAGCAGGTTGATGGTCGCGTCTCCATTGAAGTAGATCCTCAACTCGCTTACGACACCACAGCAACAGTTGAGCGCGGTCTCTATCTTGCCTCACTCGTTAATCGCCCCAACCTGCTGATCAAAGTCCCAGCGACGATTGAAGGGCTGCCAGCGATTGAAGAGCTCACTGCTCAAGGCATCAGCGTGAACGTCACACTCATCTTCTCTGTTGACCGCTATCGCGGCGTAATGGATGCCTATCTTCGTGGCCTCGAACGCCGCTTAGGAAATGGCGCATCACTGGAAAATATCCACTCTGTCGCATCCTTCTTCGTCAGTCGAATCGATACCGAGATTGATAAGCAACTCGATGCGATCAGTGCGAACTCACCGCTTCGTGGCGCAGCAGCAATTGCTAATGCTCACCTTGCATATGAGGCCTTCCTAGAAGTTATCGCCTCACCTCGCTGGAAGAAGTTGGCAGATGCAGGTGCGCAATTACAGCGTCCACTCTGGGCCTCAACCGGTGTGAAGGATAAGTCGTACGACTCAACTCGTTATGTCATCGAACTCGTTGCTGCCAATTGTGTGAACACCATGCCAGAAGGCACACTCAATGAGGTCCGTGAACATGGCGTAGTCCGCGGCGATACGATCACATCAAAGATCAATGATGCGAAGAAGATCTTCGATCAACTCCCTGGTGCAGGAATCGACTTCAAGCAGGTTGTCACCTTCCTCGAAGATGATGGCGTCGCAAAGTTTGAGAAGGCCTGGCTCGAACTCCTGGCCAATGTTGAGGCGGTCGCCTAATGGCAATCGCACTCTCAGGCGCCGGTCTTGC
>DAINQZ010000024.1:13202-16384 GCA_036742235.1 Candidatus Nanopelagicaceae bacterium
AAGGCGCTCTTTGAGGAACTCTTCACAGAAGCTGGTCTCAACCCTGCAGATCACATCGTGATCGTCACAGATCCAGGTTCACCGCTTGATCAAGCATCACGCGCGCAAGGTTTGCGCGTCATCAATGCTGATCCGAACGTTGGTGGCCGTTACAGCGCACTCAGCGCCTTTGGTCTCGTGCCTGCAGCGCTCATCGGCGTCGATGTTGCTGCGCTTCTTTCAGATGCTCGCGATGCTGCCGCATCATTCCTCTCACCAGATTCAGCTGCAGTAAAACTCGCCGCCGCCATCTTTGCAAAGGGTGAGCAGAACGTTGGCTTCGCCGATGCTGGCTCAGCAACACCTGGTCTCTCGGACTGGATCGAACAGCTCATCGCCGAATCCACCGGCAAGAATCAACGCGGACGCCTACCAATCGCACTTGAATCCCTCGATGCTCCAGTTGCCGGTCCAAACTTCTTGGTTTCACTCGCTCCAACAACAGATAGCAAGGCAGATGCGGTTGTGGTCGCATCTCTTGGTGAGCAGTTCATTCTCTGGGAGTGGGTCACAGCCCTTCTCAGCTTGGCCCTTGAAGTTGATCCATTCAACCAACCAAATGTGACCGAGGCGAAGGAGCGAACAAATGTGCTCTTAGCGAAGTGGGAGTCAGGCGACATCAGCGCTGTCACGCCATCATTTGAAGATGAGAACCTTCAGGTCTTCTCTGCCTCTTCTGCACCATCGCTACGCGGCCAATTTGATGAGTTCTTTGCGAACGAGAGCCACTACGTAGCAATTATGGCCTACTTAGCACGCGGCGTAGATGATGAGATTACAAAGAGCCGTGCGCTGATTGCGAAGAAGAGCGGCCGTGGAACCACCTTCGGTTGGGGTCCACGATTCCTTCACTCAACGGGACAGTTCCATAAGGGTGGGCAACACAATGGCGCCTTTATTCAGATCACAGGTGAGAATGCAGTGGACCTTGAGATCCCTGGTCGCACATTCTCATTCCATACCTTGTTGATGGCGCAGGCACTTGGCGATGGGCAAGCACTTGCAGATCGCAACTTCCCGCTCATCCGCATCCATCTTAAGAATCGCAGCAAAGGCATCGCTGCAATCTTTGAGGCGCTCAGCTAAGCAAGTCGTACATCCTCTTAACGAGAAAGCCCCGGGCATCTACCGATGAGCGGGGCTTTTTAATGCAATGAAATGAGAGGTGATTACTCGTCCTCGCCACGTAACTTAGCTAAGGCATCGCCAAGAATCTTGACCGCCTCTGCCTCAGTGCGACGCTCTTTCACGTAAGCAAGGTGAGTCTTATATGGCTCATTCTTTACTGGAAGAGGTGGCTTGTTCTGATCTAAACCTGCTGGGTAGCCGCAACGTGGGCAATCCCATTCGGCGGGAATCTGCACTGTGCCATCATCAGCAAAGGATGGACGAGTCTCGTGACCATTGGCACACCAATAGGAGACTCGGAAACGACCAATAGCCTCGCCACGCTCGGCCTCGCCCATTGGGCCCGCACCAACGCGACTTCCGCGGATTGCGCTACCTGCCATCTTTACTCTCCTCTAACCAAAGTTATGAACATGAACAAAAAAACGAGTGAGGATATTCCGTATTACTTCTTAAGCAGAAGTGAGAGAGCCACAACACCAGCGAACCAGAGGCCACCGACGACGATGGTGATCCGGTCAAGGTTCTTCTCTACAACTGATGATCCACCGTAGTTTGAGGAGACGCCGCCGCCGAAGAGATCTGAGAGTCCAGAACCCTTGCCCTTGTGAAGGAGAACGAGGAGGACCATGAGGACGCTTGTCACCACGAGAAGGATTGATAGTGCCACAACCACTGAAGAGCTCCTTTATAAAGTCTGACTATAAAACTGGTTACATCAGGTAAAACAACAGGCTAAGGATAGCGCGTTAGCCGCGCTCCCCTGCCTAGGGAACGGTTAAGCGACCTTATAGAATTTGGCAATACGGGCGAATTCCTCAGGATCTAGGCTCGCTCCGCCCACCAATACGCCATCAACATCGGCCTGGCGCATGATTTCTACGATATTGGCTGATTTCACAGAGCCGCCGTAGAGAATGCGAGCCGCTTCTGCGATCTCATCGCTTCCGATCTTCGCGAGCTCTACCCGGATTGCCGCACAGACTTCTTGGGCATCTTCAGGTGTAGCAGTCTTGCCGGTTCCGATCGCCCATACTGGCTCATAGGCGAAGACAATCTTCTTGAGATCTGGCTTATGCAGACCCTTAAGTCCATTACGAAGTTGAGCGAGTACATGCTCAACATGCGTACCGGCTTCACGAATCGCGAGTTCTTCACCAATGCAGAAGATTGGAACGAGATCGTTTGCAAGAGCCGCCTTCAACTTACGGTTGAGGAGCTCATCGCCCTCACCGTGGATAGCGCGACGCTCTGAGTGTCCAACCGCTACATAGGTGCAACCAAGCTTTGCGAGCATTGATCCGGAGATATCGCCGGTATAGGCACCAGAACTTTCGGGTGAGAGATCTTGAGCGCCATAGGTAAGACGGAGGCGATCTCCATCAACGAGGGTCTGAATAGAGCGAATATCCGTGAATGGCGGAAGAACTGCGACATCAACGGCGTCGTAATCCTTCTCCTCCAGTGAGTACGAGAGCTTCTGAGTCACTGCAATCGCCTCGAGGTGATTGAGGTTCATCTTCCAGTTGCCGGCGATAAGTGGCTTACGCATTCGTGCTCCTTTAAGTGTTCGCTGAAACTATTGAAACGAATAGAGGAAATTAATCGAGAACCGAGATTCCGGGAAGCTCTTTTCCTTCAAGATACTCCAGCGATGCTCCGCCACCGGTTGAGATATAGCCGAAGGCGCTATCTGCAAAGCCAAGTGAGCGAACCGCAGCTGCTGAATCTCCGCCACCAACGACTGAGATGCCAGAGACCTTGGTAAGCGCTTCTGCAACGACCTTGGTACCAGCAGCAAAGTTCGCGAATTCAAAGACGCCCATAGGGCCATTCCAGAAGACGGTCTTGCACTCAGTGATCGCTGCGGCAAATGCTGCTGCGCTCTCTGGTCCAATATCTAGACCCATCTGATCTGCTGGGATTGCATCCGCGCGAACAGTGGTTGGGGTTGCATCTGCAGCAAATGCTGGTGCAACGACGATATCTGTTGGCAAGAGGAGTTTTACTCCGAG
>DAINQZ010000025.1:0-4222 GCA_036742235.1 Candidatus Nanopelagicaceae bacterium
GGCTGATTGCAGAACGATTCCGATCCGATTGCGCCAGGTACGATCGCCAGATGCTGGCTTTGAAGGATCTTCACCAAGTACGAGTACTTCACCAGCATCACGAGTTCGGTAACCCTCAAGAATCTCAACGGTCGTGGTCTTGCCAGCACCATTGGGTCCCAAGATTGCAAAGATTTCGCCCTGGGCTACCTCAAGATCAATGCCTGCAACTGCATCTTTACCAGCGTAACTTTTGCGCAACCCCTTGACCGAGATCGCTGCGCGCTGAGATGTCATATCCCCATAATAGCCTCATAATTAGGGGGTGAGCCCGCGCAGAAAACCTCAACCAGACCGCAATGCACGCGGTGGGGCCAAGGGTGGCAAGGCCGGGGGAGCAGAACGCAACATTGAAGATGTTGGTCTGAGTTTTCAAAGTACTGAAGAGCACTCTGATGGCATCTACTGCGTCCGCCGCATCACAGGATCAAGTTCGAATAAACCTTATCGTTGCCCAGGCTGCGATCAATTAATTCCGACTGCGACACCACACGTTGTCGCCTGGCCTGAAGATGATATTGAAAGTCGCAGACATTGGCACACGCCATGTTGGGCAAAGAAAGATAAGCGCAAACCACGAATCGAACGCACTCGTAACGCGCCCCGCTTCTAATTCTTAAAGGTCAGTTGCAGAATTAATGCAAGAACTTCATAACGCCAGTGATGAACTTATCCGCAAACTTCGTCCGCTTAAATGTCGTGAAAGCGATCGGAAGTGCAAAGCGCTCTGAGACGACAGATCGCAAGTAGGTGAACTCATGGAGACCCTCAGGTCCGTGAATGCGACCATATCCACTATCTTTCACGCCGCCAAAAGGCACGCTCGCGATGCCAGCAAAACCAATCACCGAGTTGATCGAGACCATACCGGTCACCAACTTGGAGGCGATCTGCTCACCATTGCGCTTAGACCAGACCGATGCACCAAGGCCATAGCGGGTTGCATTGGAGAGGCGTACTGCTTCATCCATATTTGCAACGCGGTTGATTGTTAGGGTCGGACCGAAGGTCTCTTCAGTAATAGCGAGTGAATCTTCCGGGACATCCAACATGATTGTTGGCTGGACATAAGGTGGCTGGACCGAATCGGTCCCGCCGATCAAGAACTTAGCGCCCTTGGCGGCAGCATCATCGATATGGCTCTGAATCACATTGAGCTGAGATGGCATCGTTGCTGGGCCATAATTCTTATTGACCCCAGGGTGGATCTCTCTCGCCATCGCACCAATGGCTGCAATGAATTCATCAGCGACATCGTTATGAACATAGACGCGTTCGGCGCCAATGCAGGTCTGACCAGCATTCGACATCGCAAGCCATAAGGCATATTCAGCAGCCTTCATGATGTTGGCATCTTTATCAACGATCACTGGGTCTTTTCCACCACATTCAAGTACGGTTGGAATCATTCGCTCGGCCGCTGACGCTGCAACCTTCTTCGCGGTACGAGTAGAGCCAGTGAAGGCGATCTTGTCGACAGCTGAATTAGTGAGTGCTGCACCTGTTGCAGCAAGCCCTGTAACAACTTGGAAGATATCGGCAAATGGAGCAACCTCAGCAAAGGTATCGCCGAGCCACTGCCCAACCCCAGGTGTGTACTCACTTGGTTTAAAGACGATGGTATTGCCAGCAGCTAATGAGTACGCGATCGATCCCATCGGAGTAAAGACTGGGTAGTTCCAAGGTCCTATTACTCCGACAACTCCATATGGTGCCCGCTCTACTCGAGCCTTCATATTGGCCATGATCAGACCAGGGTTACGAGTGACTGGAGCTAAATATCGAATCGCATTCTTTGCGGCCCAATCGAGATGGCCAATGGCGAGTGATATTTCTAAGGTTGCGTCACTGATTGGCTTACCTGTCTCAAGTGCGACGAGCTCGGCAAGTTCGCCAAGGCGCTTGGTGAGTACTGAGTTCCATTGAGTGAGTACCTGCTTGCGACCTCTGAACCCAAGTGCCTGCCACGCCTGACTACTCGCATGGGCTCTGGCTACAGCGGCCGTTACTTCCTCAGGCGAAGTGTTGCGATAGCGCGCAAGCTCTTCACCAGTTGCAGGATTATGGCTCGGGAAATCAATCAGGGCAGTAGTACTCATGGAGTAACTGTAAACTCTTTACGTGCCAGAGTTAATACGTCCCAGCAGTATTTTGCCGGCCGATAGGCGTGAGATCTCCTTTAAGACCGCCGATGGGCTCACCCTGGTTGGGGAAGTAGCATCACCGCTTGGCAAGCGCCGCGCAACACTGCTCTGCCTACATCCCAATCCAACCGGTGGCGGCATGATGGATAGCCATATTTACAAGAAAGCCAGTAACCGTCTTCCGGCAATGGCTGGCATTGAAGTAATTCGTTTTAATACTCGTGGCACCGAAAGCGCTCGTGGAAAATCTGAAGGTGCTTACGACAATGGTGGCCTTGAGAAATACGATGTTGAAGCTGCAATTAACTTCGCATTTGATGAGTGCAAAGCAGAAGTGCTTTGGGTTGTTGGTTGGTCGTTCGGAACAGATCTCGCACTTCGACATGCACGCGATCCACGGATTAAAGGAATCATTCTCTTAAGTCCGCCACTCATGACGGCTCAGGAGAGTGACCTGCAATGGTGGGGCGAAGATGGCCGTCCTGTGATCGCACTCATTCCAGAATTCGATGATTACCTCAAGCCGGCCGAAGCGAAAGTTCGCTTTGCACCGCTCACGCAGATTCAGTTGATAAACGTAGATGAAGGAAAGCATCTCTGGCTAGGCGAGCCATCTGTCTATCGCGTACTTTCTGAGATCACCGCCGTCATCGCGCCAGAGGTCATGCCGCTACCCAAAGAACTGTAGAAAGCGACTCCTCAAGCGAGATCGTTCTTAGGGAAGACCACTTCATCAACGATGAGTAAGACCGCTGCTGCAATTGGCACGGCGAGCAATCCACCGATTAAACCAAGCAAGCTGGTACCGATGAGTGCTGCAATGATCGTGACAATGCCAGGAATCGAAAGTGATTTACGCATGATGCGCGGCATGATGACGTAGTTCTCAACTTGAATATAAAGAACATAGGCAAGGAAAGCGATGATTGCAGTCGTAGGCGACTTAGTGAGGGCCATTAAAGTCACGATAGAAAGACCCAAGATATGTCCGATCAGCGGAATAAGACCGCAGAAGAAGACTAAGAGCGCCAGCGCTGTCGTGTACGGCATTCGGATGATGAAGCCAACGAGCAAGATATAGATAGCAGCGATAAGCGCGACTGTCGCCTGACCTCCGACGAAGATCCCAATACGTTCGATAATCGCATCGCTAAGGCCAGCAACCCGAGCTCGGCGACTTGCTGGAACAAAGCGGTACGCGACAGATGTAACAGCAGGTAGTGAAGCGAGGAAGTAAAGGGTAAGAACCAAGATTGTTAGCACTGCAAAGACGCCAGAGATCACAGCCTTGCCGACGCCCAGGAAGCCACCAAATGCAGTCACAACAAATTGACCATCGTGAATAGAAGAAGTGACTTTCTTCTGGATTGAATCGATAATTCCGTAGTTCTGATTGAGGTGATTAATGGTGTGATTATTCTTGAGGCCCGAGATAAGAGATGGCGCATTCTTTACCAAGAGGTTGATTTGATCAATGATAGGTGGAATCGCAACGAGTGCGAAGAGTGCGACGAAGCCAATGACGATGGCGACAATCAAGGCAACTGCATTAACGCGCTTTAATCCTCGTCGCTGGAAGAAATTAACGGCTGGGTTGAGGCCGGCGGCCAAGAAGAGTGAGATGAGAATGAGGACGAAGACCTGCGATGCACTCGCAAGTGCGCGCAATAATGTAATCGCGATCACAGCACCTGATGCGACAAGGAAGCCGAAGTAGAAAGGATGGCCCTGATCGAGCGGAGCACCCATCGATCCAAAGTTTTCAGGCGACGCAACCTTGGTGCTCTTCTTCTTGATTCCATTGATTCCCGGAATGTGAGGAATTAGTTTGGCCATAATCTGATTTTAACTCTCTTTCACAGCCGAATAAGGGAGAATGCTCCTATGGGCGAATTGAGCGTGACCGGATCCGGTACAGAGATCATCTCGCTCTATGACCTGCCGTGGAGCAAGCTCCTTGAAGATTGGCCAGAAGACCCCGGCCTGACATCTATGCGAGGCATCTCTCGCCACGTCGTCCGATTGGTACGCACTGGCGA
>DAINQZ010000025.1:4322-14558 GCA_036742235.1 Candidatus Nanopelagicaceae bacterium
GTTCTCTATCCTGGAATGGATCCGATTCGCGCCAGCCAAGGAGTCATCTCGCGTTATCGCAGGCTTTGGAAATCTTTGAAAGAGCCTCAGATTCTCGATCCAAAAGATCGCCATGCCGTCGAACGCGCGATGCGCTCGCTTCAAGATTTGGGCTTTGCCGTTGAAGAAGTTGAGATCACCATGGATGGCGATAAAGGCGCACTGAAGTTCTCACCTCGACTCGTTGCAGCTGGATATCACCAACAACGCTTGAAGGATCTACTTGGATTAGATGCCGAAGAGTTACAGGCAAAGCGTCTCTTGGCATCCTTTGATAGATACCGAAGTCGTGAAGCCGAGAGCGGTCTCTCAACCGAGGTGCTAGCTCGTAAGTGGATGACGACAGTCTTCGATCATGTGATTGAGCAAGTGCCTGCCGAGCTGCGTGGTCGGGTAGAGCCAGCTCAGATGTTCCATGAAATCCTCGAACATCGTTGGTATCTAGGGGAGAAGGCTGGTCGAGATCTTGGCCTTGATTTTGCGACCCAGGAGTACATCACCAAGATCCTGCCTTTTAGAACTGATTCAGCGACAAATGTTCGTGAAGAGCCAGTGGCAGTTGTGGAGTCCTAACCTGCCAAAGTTTGGCAAGATAGCGCCATGAGCATGCCGCCGCTACCCCCATCACTGAAGGGTCTTGGCTCACTCGGCGGCGCATTCGATCTCGGAAGCTTGCGCCAACCAGCCGTTTCTATTGATCCCGAAGAGCTCGGCTACGTTGTCACTCAAGAGAACCTCATCGCCGAACTTCTGCCTGCATCTAACGATGCCGTTGCGATCATTCTCTGCTGGTCACCGCGGAGCACTCAGGCGCAGTCTTTGATCCCAATGATGCGTCAATTCAATCGCGATGATCAGACCCCTGAAGGTGATCCAACCTGGATCTTTGGAACAGTGAATGTTGATGCCGAGCCTGCAGTTGCAAAGGCGCTACAAGTTCAATCGGTACCCCTCGCGATCGCGATTATCCAAGAGCAACTCGTTCCGCTCTTTGAATCGATTCCACCTGCCGAACAAGTTCGCGCCGTGATCAACAAAGTGATTGAACTCGCTGCTCAGAAAGGCGTTGGGTCAGCGCCGGCATCAGCAAATGGCGAAGCACAATTAGCAGAACCACCTCTTGAGCCAGAAGAAGAGATTGCACTTGCCGCTCTTGAAACCGGAGATTTACTTGCAGCGAAGGCTGCATATGAAACTCTCATTAATAGAGTTCCAAGTAATGCACTCGCAAAGCTTGCGGTGATTCAGATCGAACTTATGATTCGTACTGATGGTCTCAATTTTCCAGAAGAGATTGCCAAGGCCGATGCAAGCCCATCTGATATTGCCCAACAGTTGAGAGCGGCAGATTGCGAGATCGCCGAAGGTGATTTCGATGCCTCGTCAAACCGGCTGCTTACTTTGATCCGAACCATCGCAGGGGACGATCGCATGAAGGTAAGGGACCACCTCTTGATGATCTTCTCGCTCGTTGACCCAGCCGATCCTCGTCTTGCCAAAGCCCGACAACAGTTAGCGAGTGCACTCTTCTGATGGTTATTATTTCTAAGGAAGAGGCCTTCTTTACCCGCGCACTCTTCTTCCTCTTCGGTGTTGGTTTGATGATGATCGCCCCTCGCACACCGGACCTTAAAGCGAACCTGCACGTGAACAATGGAACGCTCGGCAGTTTGCTCTCGATCAGTGCGGCTGGCGCCTTTATTGCCCTCATTTATATGGGCCAGATCGTTCATCGCTTTGGCGCACGTCCCGTACTCATCTTCGCTGCGACCTGGCTCTATAGCTTCATGGCGATGCAGCCTCACATCCACACCACATGGATCTTTGCGATCAACCAGATCTGCGTTGGTATGGGTTGGGCCGGTTACCACATCACTATTAATTCTCAAGGCCTCAATCGTCAGCAGGCGAGCGGCATTCCAATTTTGCCGAAGCTGCATGGCACATGGAGTATCGGCGCATTAGTCACCGCGCTGATCGCAATCGGAATTACATCCCACGTCACGCTCGCAAAGCATGTTGATATCGGCCTCACGGTGATTTGGGTCCTAACGATGTATTCGATTCACCGACTCAAAGATGTACTCGTACCAGCTTCACGCGAACATTCAGAAGATGATGTGAAACCAAGCGTGAAGTCGATCATTACCTTCTTCAAGGCGGATTGGGTGATTGTTATGGCGATCACTGCTGGCGTGCTCCTTGAGACTTCAACGAACGACTGGGCAACGCTCTTCACTAAAGAAGATATTAAGGCCTCGCCTTCTCTGGCCATCTTGAGTTATGTCGGCTTTGGCCTCGGCATGATTGTTGGACGACTAAATGTTCATAAGCTCTATCTTCGATACTCTGAACGTCAGATTATTCGTACTAGTGCCCTCCTTGGCGGTGCCTCTTTTATTGTCGCCGTGCAGATCGCATCGCACTTGGCGCCACATCACCCTGCGATTGGCCTTACCTGTGCAGTAATCGCCTTCTTCTGCGGTGGAGTCGGTTCTTCATCGATGGCCCCTGGATTCACCACAATTGCCACTCGTAATTCAAAGTTCCCAACAGGGTTCGTGGTTGCTCAACTCACCCTTGTGAATACTGCGATTTTCTTTATGTCGCGCATCATCATCTCGTGGATCGCCCAAGCAACCTCGATTACCACTGCCTTAATGATTCCGGGTGCAGTGCTCTTTATGACTATGATCTTTGCAAAACTTGGAAGCGATACCGTCTTAGCGAAGCGCTAACCAGATAGTCCCAAGTGGTGGGACTCGCAGAATCGTCTCTTGGCCTGGCAGGCTCGTAATATCGCCATTTTTCACGCCGCTACCGCCATAGGCGAGGTCATCCGAGTTAAAGGCTTCATACCAAGTGCCTGCTTTAGGTAAGGCAAGTGCGTACTGCTCATGAGGGACAGGTGAGAAGTTGGTGATGCAGACCAATGGCGTTCCATTATCGGACCAACGTGTGAAAGCGAGGGTATTGCCGGCGCCATCGTTGTTCTTGATCCAAGTGAAACCTTCAGGCGAGGTGTCCTTCTGCCAAAGCGCAGGTGTAGCTCGGTAGAGAGAGTTCATGGAAGCAACTGATCGTTGGACGCCCTGATGCTCGTCATAATCGGTTAAATGCCAATCGAGTGATCGAGATTCACTCCACTCTTCGCTCTGTGCGAAGTCGCACCCCATGAAGAGCAATTTCTTTCCAGGGTGAGCCCACATAAATCCATAGAGTGCGCGCAGCGTTGCAAGCTTCTGCCAACGATCGCCCGGAATCTTTGCAATGAGTGAACCCTTGCCGTGCACCACTTCATCATGAGAAAGCGGAAGCATGAAGTTCTCAGACCATGCGTAGAGAATTGAGAAAGTTACTTCGTTGTGGTGATACATCCGATGAATCGGTTCGTGCGAGATATATTCAAGGGTGTCATGCATCCAACCCATATTCCATTTAAAACCAAAGCCGAGTCCATTTTCACCTGTTGGCTTAGTGACACCACTCCAGGCCGTCGACTCTTCGGCGATCATCATGATTCCTGGCGCAGTGCGATAAGCAGTCGCGGTAACTTCCTGAAGGAGTGATACCGCCTCTAGGTTTTCACGACCACCAAATTTATTCGGCAGCCATTCGCCCTCTTTACGTGAGTAATCTAGGTAGAGCATCGAAGCGACGGCATCTACTCGAATGCCATCAATATGGAATTCCGTGAGCCAGTAGAGAGCTGATGAGACCAAGAAGTTGCGCACTTCGTTACGGCCGTAATTGAAGATCAGCGTGCCCCAGTCTGGATGTTCTCCGCGACGAGGATCTTCATGTTCGTAAAGTGCAGTGCCATCGAAGCGAGCAAGTGCCCATTCATCCTTAGGGAAGTGAGCCGGAACCCAATCGACAATGACACCAAAACCAGCCTCATGAAGGGCATTTATGAGGTACTTGAAGTCGTCGGGGGAGCCAAAGCGAGATGTAGGTGAGTAGAAGCCTGTGACCTGATATCCCCATGAACCACCGAAGGGATGTTCCATAACTGGCAAGAATTGCACGTGGGTATAGGCCATCGCCTTGAGGTATTCAACGAGTTCGATTGCAAGGTCGCGATAAGAAAGTCCTGGCCGCCATGATCCAAGGTGCATCTCATAGACGCTGACTGGTGCGCGCCATGGTTCAAAGTTCTGGCGATCACTCAGCCATTGTGAATCACTCCAGGTGAATGAACTTTCAGAGACTATCGATGCAGTTGCTGGTGGAACTTCGCTCTGTCTCGCCATGGGATCTGCATGGTCAACCCATCGACCGTCGATACCTAAGATTGCAAACTTGTAACGAGCACCAGCAGAGATCCCAGGTACGAAGACTTCCCAGATTCCACTTGATTCACGTGGTGACATTGGTGTCGAATCTTTCACCCAGGAGTTGTGATCGCCAACCAACGAGACTGATCGTGCATTAGGCGCCCAGACGGCGAAAGACGTTCCGGTCACGCTTCCTGATGCATCTCGAACAACATGCGCACCTAGTGCGTTCCAGAGTTGTTCGTGGCGACCTTCACCAATCAGATAGAGATCGAGATCGCTTAGGCTCACTTAATCGTGACCTTGCAGATGTGAGCAACGCTCTGATGATCGACGGTTGGATCAAGGCGAATGAAAGTATCTTTGCTCCACGAGAGTTGCTTGCCAGTCAGGAGATCTTCAACCTGGAAGAGATCATCTGTCAGACCTAAGAAGTAGAGGTTCCAATGCACTGTTGTCTGCTGCGCATGTGAAGGATCAAGGTTCACAACAACGAGAATGAGGTCATCTGCCTCGCGCTTGGAGTAGGCGATGATCTGGTCAGAATCTGTCTGGTGGAATTCAAGATTACGTAGGCGCTGGAGCGCAGGGTGGGCTTTGCGGATCTGGTTGAGCTTGGAGATAAAGGGGGATAGCGTCTTTCCGCTCTTTTGCGCCCCTGCCCAGTCACGGACCTTGATCTCATACTTCTCTGAATCCAAGTACTCCTCGCCATCAACCTTGAGAGGAGTGTGTTCGTATAACTCGTACCCCGCATACATGCCCCAAGACGGCGACATGGTCGATGCTAAGACTGCGCGAAGAGCGTAGATCGCAGGATTGCCTGACTGAAGGTGGAAGGGCAAGATATCTGGAGTATTGACCCAGAAGTTTGGACGGAAGAAGCCACTCGTACCTTTAGCAACCTCGTTGCCGTAATCGGTGAGCTCTTGCTTTGTAACGCGCCAGGTGAAATATGTGTAGGACTGTTGGAAACCCGCTTTGCCGAGACTATGCATCATTGCCGGGCGAGTAAAGGCCTCGGCCAAGAAGATGACATCTGGATACTTGGCATTGATCTTTGCGATGCACTCCTGCCAGAAGTGAAGTGGCTTGGTGTGGGGGTTATCAACGCGGAAGGCGCGGATTCCGTGGCCAATCCAAAATTCGATGATGCGGAGTACTTCGGCAAGGAGTCCTGGGTAATCGTTATCGAAGTTGATCGGATAAATATCTTGATACTTCTTCGGTGGATTCTCGGCATATGCGATCGTGCCATCGGCGCGCTTGGTGAACCACTCTTCATGCTCCTTCGCCCATGGATGATCTGGCGAACATTGGAGTGCGAGATCTAGCGCGATCTCGATATTGAGCTTCTTCGCTGCAGCAACGAACTCTTGAAAATCTTTGAGTGTGCCAAGTTCGGGATTGATTGCATCATGCCCACCCGCAGCAGATCCGATTCCCCAAGGGACACCTGGTTCACCGGGCTTTGCTGTTGTTGAGTTGTTCTTGCCTTTGCGGAAAGAGAGCCCAATCGGATGGATCGGAGGTAGATAGAGAATATCGAAGCCCATATCGGCCACTCGCTTGAGTGAGGCTTGGGCAGTCTTGAAAGTGCCTGAAGTGATTGTGCCATCGGCATTTTTGATCGCACCCTCGCTGCGTGGGAAGAACTCGTACCAAGCACCGATCAGTGCACGTGGATCTTCAGCGAATATGGGGTACTTCTCAGTTGTAGAGGAGATGCCTTTATCGTCTTGCACGGCAATGGCAAAGGACCATGTGCCGAGAGTGCTTGGAGTTACTACACCTTCATAACGATCAGTTCCAGGCCAGATGAGGCACATGGGATTGCGTTGAACCTCTTTACCTGAAGAATCAAAGAGCAGAGCAAAGACTTCAAAGGAGTCATGGCCCTCACGGAAAACTGTTGCACCAATGGTGATAGCTTCATGTGGAATCGCTTTCGCAGCAACGAACTCTCCGCCAAAATATGTCGTGGGGGAGATATCAACTACTGGAAAGCGTGTAATCATCCCGAACCTTCGGTATTACCCGCATCCGCCGCGCTGACATCGTGAATCTGATACTTATCCATCGCCTCACGCAGAACCTTCGCCTTTACATCGCCGGATTCAACGAGTTGGGCGATTGTTGCAACGACAATTGATTGTGCATCGACATTGAAGTGGCGACGTAGTGCGCCACGAGTATCAGAGAGACCAAAGCCATCGGTGCCAAGTGAGTAGAACGGCTGCTTTACCCAAGGCTGGATCTGATCTTGAACTGCTCGCATGTAATCCGAGACAGCAATGACTGGACCATTGTGGCCCGCAAGTTTGGATGTGATGTATGCGGTGCGGCGATCATCAGGGTTGAGCAAGTTGTGGCGATCTGTTGCAAGACCATCACGGCGAAGTTCGTTCCATGATGTTACTGACCAGACATTGGCGCTGATATCCCACTCTTCTTGCAAGAGCTTCTGCGCATCGAGTGCCCATTGCATCGAGATACCTGATGCGAGTAATTGAACCTTGCGCTTACCTGACTTAGCAGGGGAGTAGAGGTAGATACCCTTGAGAAGTCCTGCCACATCAAGGCTTTCAGGCTCTGCTGGCTGCACGATTGGCTCGTTATAGATCGTGAGGTAGTAGTAAACATTCTCGCTATTTTCGCCATACATACGGCGCAAGCCATCTTTAACGATGTGGCCGAGTTCGAAGGCGAATGCTGGATCGTAGGCAACAACTGCAGGGTTGGTTGCAGCTAGCAGATGCGAATGGCCATCTTCATGCTGGAGACCTTCGCCATTGAGCGTTGTGCGACCAGCGGTTGCACCGAGAACAAAGCCGCGGACCATCTGATCTGCAGCTGCCCAGAAGGCATCGCCAGTGCGTTGGAAGCCGAACATTGAGTAGAAGATATAAATAGGAATCATTGGTTCATCGTGCGTGGCATACGAGCTGCCGACTGCAGTGAAGGAGGCAACCGATCCCGCTTCGTTAATACCTTCGTGAAGGATGACGCCAGCGGTTGATTCCTTGTAGGAGAGCATCAATTCACGGTCGACCGATGTATAGGTCTGACCATGTGGTGAGTAGATCTTCAGGGTTGGGAAGAGTGAGTCCATACCGAAGGTGCGTGCTTCATCCGGAATGATCGGTACAAAGCGTGGGCCGATGCCCTCTGCCTTAACGAGATCCTTGAAGAGTCGAACGAATGCCATTGTTGTTGCAACGCCTTGAGTACCTGATCCGCGACGAGCAGAGTCGTAGACCTTCTCTTCTGGCATTGGAAGTGGGCGAGATACCTTGCGACGACTTGGGATCGATCCACCAAGTGCTGCGCGACGTTCCATCATGTACTTGTACTCAGGTGAATCTTCAGCTGGGCGATAGTACGGAGGCAACTTCGCGTCGATGACTTCATCAGCGAGTGGAATACCAAGACGGTTCTTGAAGGCGACCAAATCTTCAGCGGTCATCTTCTTCATCTGGTGCGTTGAGTTACGCGCTTCGAAGGATGAACCAAGAGTCCAGCCCTTTACAGTCTTTGCAAGAATGACAGTTGGGCGACCATTATGTGAAGTGGCGGCCTGATAAGCAGCGTAGAGCTTGCGGTAATCGTGGCCTCCGCGCTGAAGTGCCCAGATCTCATCATCAGTCATATGCGCAACAAGTGCAGCGCAACGTGGATCGCGACCGAAGAAGTTCTCACGGATATATGCGCCAGACTCACTCTTATAGGTCTGGTAATCGCCATCTGGTGTCTTATTCATTAATTCAACGAGTGCACCTTCGCGATCAGCGGCGAGCAACTTATCCCAACCACGACCCCAGACAACCTTGATGACATTCCAACCGGCGCCACCGAAGATTGATTCGAGTTCTTGAATAATCTTGCCGTTTCCACGGACTGGACCATCTAGGCGTTGGAGGTTGCAGTTAATAACAAAGGTGAGGTTGTCGAGACCTTCGCGTGCCGCAAGACCGATTGCACCAAGTGACTCTGGCTCGTCTGTCTCACCATCACCAAGGAATGCCCAAACATGTTGCTGTGAAGTATCTTTAATACCGCGGCCATGGAGATATCGATTAAAGCGCGCCTGATAGATCGCGTTGATTGGGCCAAGACCCATCGAGACTGTTGGGAACTCCCAGAAATCTGGCATTAAACGTGGATGTGGATACGAGGAAAGTCCGCCACCGGCATGTGAAACTTCTTGACGAAAGCCATCCATCTGATGTTCGGTAAAACGACCTTCTACAAATGCGCGTGCATACATTCCCGGGCTCGCGTGACCTTGGAAGAAGATCTGATCGCCACCACCTGGGTGGTTCTTTCCGCGGAAGAAGTGGTTGTATCCAACTTCGTAGAGCGAAGCAGAAGAGGCAAAGGTAGAGATGTGTCCGCCAACTCCAACGCCTGGGCGCTGAGCACGGTGCACCATAACGGCTGCGTTCCAACGGATGATCGCGCGAATACGTCGCTCCATCGCTTCATCACCTGGGAACTCGGGTTCATCAGCAGATGGAATGGTGTTGATGTAATCAGTAGTGCGAAGACCGGAGATTCCAACATTCTGCTCTTGAGCGCGGCGCATGATTTGTAGCGCGATATAACGGGCACGAACCGGGCCGGCCTGCTTCAAGAGCGCATCGAAGGACTCCTGCCATTCAGCGGTCTCAGTGGGATCAATATCCACGAGCTGATCGATGAGGTGGTCAGGGGTTTCGAAATGTGAACTCATGGGAGTATCTTAAAGGGAAATTTTCCCCGTCATTTATCGCTCGATCTTCGTGAATTCTCAATAAATTGGCTTGCTAGGGCTTGCGCGATCGCCCTAATGAGAGTGGACTACGCCTGTGAATCCAGTCGAGAGCGCTGATCGGATGGGCATTGCCTCAGGTCAGTTGATTCTTGAGGTCGGCTTCGACGATGACTGTGACCTAGATCTACGTGAGGCGATCGTCGCACAATCTGGTTCGGCCTTACTCAATGAAGATTCTGATGAAGTGGTCGATGCCGTTCTCCTCTGGTTTCGGGAAGAAGATGGCGATCTCGTAGATGAACTTGTCGACGCCCTTACCTATCTCAGTGAGACGGGTCCTATCTGGTTGCTCACTCCCAAAGTCGGTCAAGAAGGCCATGTCGAGGCAGCCGATATCCAAGATGCTGCGCCAACCGCCGGATTAACTCAGACTGTGTCATTCTTAGCCTCTACCAATTGGAGCGCGACGCGATTGGTTGCACGTAAATCTGGATCTCCCAAGAAGTAATCCGCACTAAACCGAATCAACTCATATCTACTCATATCTACTCATAGCTACTAAGAAGAAGAGGAAGCATGTCACTGACCATTGGCCAAGAGGCACCAAATTTCACACTCACCAATCAATTTGGCGAAGCGGTTGAGCTCGCATCATTTAAAGGGAAGAAGAATGTCGTCATCGTCTTCTACCCATTCGCTTTCTCGGGTATCTGCACCGGCGAACTCTGCGCACTTCGCGATGATCTCGCTGCCTACCAGAACGAGGGAAGCGAACTCCTCGCTATCTCTTGCGACCCAATGTATTCACTGAAGGCATTCGGCGAAGCAGAGGGCTACAAGTTCAACCTGCTCGCAGACTTCTGGCCACATGGCGCAGTCACCAAGGCCTATGGCGTCTTCAATGAAGATCGCGGCTTTGCGATTCGCGGAACCTTCGTGGTCGATAAGGCTGGCATCCTGCGCTGGCAGGTAGTCAATGGTCCGGGGGATGCGCGTAACGCTGCTGATTACAAGGCTGCGCTCGCTAGCCTCTAAGCAAATTTCATAATCCCCGAGCTCACTAGTAGAGTTCGGGGCTCGAGCTTCTACTTGCCACCGCAAATGAAGTTCGTATGGGTGGTTAGCTCAGTGGTAGAGCGCCTCGTTTACACCGAGGATGTCGGGGGT
>DAINQZ010000026.1:0-4567 GCA_036742235.1 Candidatus Nanopelagicaceae bacterium
TCGCGCGAGCTACTTCATCGCGTGGGAGCAACTCTGGTGGACGGCGGTTGTTATCTTGATCGAGATACCAACGATCAGCTTCTGCCTCATTATCCGCGTACTTATCCTTGAAGACATCTGGGATGTACTTGAACATAAAGCGTTCGCCGAGTGAGTTGGTGAGAATTCCACCCTCGCCGCGAACAGATTCAGTAACGAGGATTCCCTTTACTGAGAGCGGCCAGACCATTCCAGTTGGGTGGAATTGCAAGAACTCCATATCAACCAAGTTTGCACCGGCCTTGAGAGCGAGCGCATGGCCATCGCCAGTGCCCTCCCAAGAGTTAGAAGTAATCTTGAAGGTCTTACCGACGCCACCTGTTGCGATGACAACTGCTGGTGCTTCGAAGAGAATCTCTCCGCCACTTTCACGGCGGTATCCGTATGCACCCGCAACCTTGCCATTCTCTTTTAAGATCTCAGTGATTGTTACTTCAGCGAAGACGCGAAGGTTCTTCTCGGCATCACCGAACTCCTTCTTATCCTTCTGCTGCAACGCAACGATACGTTGCTGCATGGTGCGAATAAGTTCGAGACCAGTGCGGTCACCGACGTGCGCAAGACGTGGGTACTCGTGGCCACCGAAGTTACGTTGTGAAATCTTTCCTTCTTTAGTGCGATCAAAGAGTGCGCCCCACATTTCGAGTTCCCAGATGCGATCTGGCGCCTCTTTTGCATGGAGTTCTGCCATGCGGTAGTGGTTGAGGAACTTACCGCCGCGCATTGTGTCGCGGAAGTGGACCATCCAGTTGTCATTGTCATTGACGTTACCCATTGAAGCGGCAGCGCCGCCTTCAGCCATAACGGTGTGGGCCTTACCAAATAATGACTTACAGACGATTGCGACAGAGAGGCCAGCTTCGCGGGCTTCTACTGCAGCGCGAAGTCCAGCGCCACCGGCGCCAATAACGACAACGTCGTAGGAGTGTTTCTCTACATTAGCCATGATCTATGAAGCCCCCGACTTAGAAGAAGTACCAGTTAGTGATCGCGTGGGTCGCGACTTCACGGACATAAACATCAGCGAGCGCAACGCCAATCAGCGATACCCAAGCGAAGTTCTGGTGATAATGGTTGAGTTTTGAAACCACTGTCCATGCCTTGTAACGAAGTGGATGCTTCGAGAAGTTACGGAGACGTCCGCCTACTGTGTGACGGCAGGTATGGCATGAGAGCGAGTACAACCACAAGAAGGTTGAGTTCGCGAGAAGAACTAATGTGCCCACTGACATGTGGCCCCACTGCTTCTCTGAATTACGGAACGCAAGAATCGCATCGGTAGTGAGCAAGACGTTGAAGACCAAACCGGCGTAGAAGAACCAGCGATGCGCATTCTGCATAATGAGAGGTGCGCGAGTCTCGCCGGTGTACTTCGCATGTGGTTCTGCAACTGCACATGCTGGTGGTGACATCCAGAATGAGCGGTAGTACGCCTTACGGTAGTAATAACAAGTAAGACGGAAACCAAGTGGGAAGATCAAGATCAAGAGCGCTGGTGAGAGCACCATGCCGAAGATATGAATGATTCCAAATGGTGTTCCGAGCAGTGATGCACCAGCGACGCATGCAGTAGATAAGCATGGTGAATAGAAAGGTGAGATCAGCGGTTCGGCAAAGTAATTGCCATTTTCAAATGCACGGAAGGTTGCATAGACGATGAATGCGAGGAGAACAAGAACGGTGATGAGCGGTTGAATCCACCATTTGTCGGTGCGCAGTGTGCGCTCGGATATCTTCGCTCTACCTTCGGAAAATACGCCTGTAGCCATAGGAGAAGTCTGCCGATGCGCCTGAGTGTTTGCTAGATAGAGGTAAGCGCAGGGGCTGTGAAGTCAGCCACCTGCGCCTGCCTGCTTACTTTCTTACTGGTGCTTAATATGGCGGAGGACGTGGGATTTGAACCCACGAAGGTTTCCCTTGCCGGTTTTCAAGACCGGTGCACTCGGCCGCTATGCGAGTCCTCCGTGGGCAAACTTACCTTGGAGCTCGGATCCCTCAAAATTGAGAGCTTTTTTATGCGGGGAGTTATGCCAGATTTATTCAGGGAGGGTCAGAAGTTCTTCAATGATGCGAGCGACCGAATCTGTGTAATGAGGTTCGGCAACAAACTTTGCATATTTGACGCCATCGCGGTGACCATCGCCCATCGCCCAGGATCGTCCAGCCCATTCCAACATTGAGAAGTCATTGGGGTTATCACCAAAGGTGACGCAATCATCTGGGCCGAGTCCAAGGCGTGCTGCAACCTTGGCAAGTGTCTCACCCTTGCTCACGCCGATCGCTGAAATTTCAAGAAGTGATTCAGTGGGATTGGAATGTGTCACCGTTGCGAGATGGCCGATCTCGCGCTGGGCGATCTCTAACATTTCGTCTGAAGAGATTTCATAATCACTGCAACGGGCCAACATCTTAAAAGCTGGGCGAATCATCGCAGCTTCAATCTTCTCTAACGGTTGCATATCGACACCGATATCCCAACGAGGGACATATCTGATCTCATGGTGGAACTCATCGCCATATTCAATCGCAAATGAGATCGGTGGAATATGTTCACGGAGAATCCGCGCAATCTCGAATTGATTCTCGATCGGAATTCCCCACTCTTCGAGAATCACCTCATCATTAAAGTCATAGAGCATCGCGCCATTTGCACAGATTGATTTACCAAATCCGAAGGCCTCTTTAATCTCAGGCATCCAACGCGGTGGTCGACCTGTGACAAAATAAATATGTATGCCGAGATCAGCTGCCCTTTTAAAGGCATCAATGGTGCGCTGGCGAATCTGACTATTGTCGTAACCACTACCGTGGACAACGATGGTGCCATCAAGATCTGTTGCGATTAGTTTCGGACGCTTGCCCGGAATGCTCACGCTGTAGGCAACAATCTATCTACGCCGAGGAATGGGCGAAGCGCAGCTGGAACATTGACTGATCCATCAGCGTTCTGGTGGTTCTCAAGAATTGCAACGATCATGCGTGGAATAGCGACCAGGGTGCCGTTAAGCGTTGCTACTGCTTTAGTTCCGCTCTCTTCGCGGTATCGAATGTTGAGTCTACGAGCTTGGAATTCAGTGCAATTCGAGGTCGAAGTGACTTCACGATATGCGTTCTGAGTAGGGATCCATGCTTCGATATCGAACTTACGAATCGCCGATGCGCCAAGATCTCCTGATGCCACATCGATCACTCGATATGGAATCTCCATCGCATTCATGAAATCTTTCTCCCATTGCAACAAGCGCAAGTGTTCGGCCTTTGCATCTTCTGGCTTGCAGAAGGTGAACATCTCGACCTTATCGAATTGGTGGACGCGAATAATTCCACGAGTATCTTTGCCGTAGGTGCCAGCTTCGCGGCGGAAACATGATGAGTAACCGGCATAGCGAAGTGGAAGCTGGTCGAGGATCTCATCCATGTGATACGCGGCGAGTGGAACTTCTGAGGTTCCGACTAAGTAGAAATCATCTTCTTCTAAATGGAAGACATTCTCTGCAGCTTGTCCTAGGAAGCCAGTACCTTCCATGGCTGGTGGTTTAACAAGAACCGGTGGAATAACTGGAGTGAAGCCCGCCTTTGTTGCAGATGAGATCGCGTAGTTAACGAGAGCAAACTCAAGGAGCGCTCCCATACCGGTGAGGTAGTAGAAACGTGATCCAGAGACCTTTGCACCGCGTTCGGTATCGATCGCCTTAAGGATCTTTCCAATTTCAACGTGATCGCGCGCTTCAAATCCTTCAGTTGTGAAATCGCGAGGAGTTCCAACGTGCTCGATAATCTTGAAATCTTCTTCGCCACCCACTGGGGCATCGGTATCGATGAGATTATGAATCTGCAGCAAGATAGCTTGAGATTTTTCAGCTAACTCACTTGCTTGGGCCTCTGCTGCCTTTACTTGTGCAGAGAGCGCCTTCGCCTTCTCAAGTAATGGCGCCTTCTCATCGCCCTTTGCAGCCGCGACGCTCTTTGAGAGCAGATTCTGCTCGGCGCGCAGTGATTCAAAGGATGAGAGTGCAGCACGACGAGCATCATCTGCCGCAATAACTTGGTCGATCAGGGTTGAGTCTTCACCGCGGACTTTCTGGGATGCACGAGCAGCATCGGGATTATCGCGAATTACTTTGAGATCGATCACGGGTTCACTCTACCTAACCCTTGGGTATGAACCGAGGAAGCGAATATCTTCACAGATCTCACGCAAGCCCTGTACCGCTGCAGCCACCGGTGCATCAGAGATATGGCCTTCGACATCCATGATGAAGTGATAGTGGCCGAGCTCGCGCCCAGTTGGGCGGCTCTGAATGAAGGTGAGGTTCACATTGTTCTTGGCGAATTCAGTAAGGATCTCAAGGAGTGCGCCAGCATGATCGATAGCAATATAGGCAACGAGTGATGTTCGATCATTTCCGGTTGGGGCTGGGACCTCACCAGGAAGCTCGGCGACGACAAATCGTGTGACTGCGCCTTGGTTCTCACCAATATCTTCGGCAATAACGGTGCGACCATATTTCTCTGCCGCCCACTTTGC
>DAINQZ010000026.1:4667-14211 GCA_036742235.1 Candidatus Nanopelagicaceae bacterium
TATCTTCGGCAATAACGGTGCGACCATATTTCTCTGCCGCCCACTTTGCCGCGATTGCAGCATCAAAGGTGCCAGCGGCGAGATTCTTCGCGGCAGCAGCAGTCGATGGAGTATCAATAATTTCAACATCAGGGAGTTCGCGCGCAATGTAGGTGCGGCATTGTGATTCCGCGTGTGGATGCGTTGCAAGGCGATTAATCTTCTGACCCACGCGCTCCGGCATCACCATAAGTGCGAATGCAACTGGAAGTGTTGTCTCAGCCGTAATGACGAGTGCGGTGCCGGTTGCTAGTTCATCCAAAGTGCGGGCGACCACGCCTTCAACAGAATTCTCAATCGGGACTAAGGCCTTACTGACGGCGCCAGCGCGAACCGCATCGAGGGCCGCGGTCACATTTGCATATGGGATCAGCTCATCATCAGCGCTTGTAATCTGATGGAGGGCCGCCTCCGTAAATGTGCCTTCCGGTCCAAGATAGGCATATCGAGTTGCTGTGCTGGTCACAGAGCAAGGGTAACTTGTTAGGCTCAGGGCACGTAATCCTTATTTAAAGGTATCTCGCTCGTGCGGAAGGGGCAGCCATGGTTCGATCATTTCGCGTACTTGCTGCAACCGACCGAGGTCTCGTCCGCGATGGCAACGAAGATGCTGCATACGTCTCCCCACGACTGATCGCTGTCGCAGATGGAATGGGCGGACATGCTGCTGGTGAAGTAGCGTCAAATATTGCAATCACGACATTGGCTGCTCTTGGTGAAGTCCTTGATGACGGCGCGATCGATGATGAATCTCGCGAAGATCTCTTACTCAATATTTGTTATTCAATCGATCAAGAGATTGTTGATCGCACCTCGCAAGATCCATCACTTGGTGGAATGGGAACGACTCTTACAGCCCTACACCTCACTGAGACGACGATTGAACTTCTCCACATTGGTGATTCACGTGCATATCGCTGGAATGGGAAGAAGCTCTCGCAATTAAGTATTGATCACACCGTGATGCAAGAACTGATTGATCAAGGTCGCCTCACTCCAGAAGAGGTGCACGATCATCCACAGCGTTCACTCTTAACGCAAGCACTTATGGGAGATTCTGGGATTGATCCTGTCCTTGTCTGTCTTGATGCAAAGACACACGAGAAGTTCTTACTTTGCAGCGACGGCCTAACATCGGTTCTCTCTGATCATGAAGTTGAACAGATCATCAAGAAGAGCGATGAATCAGAGTTGATCGCAGCGCTTATCGAAGCGACTAAGGCGAAGGGTGCACCAGATAACATCACAATCATCTGGGCCGAGATTGTTGAAGAAGACCTCACACATCGCGAACTTATAGGTGCCGCGCATGAGTAAGGTCTTAGGAAGTCGTTACACCGTCGGGCCGATGATCGGAACTGGCGGAATGGCTGATGTCTATTCAGCACACGATGATCGCCTTAACCGCGAAGTCGCAATCAAGATCCTGCGCAGTGACCTAGCGCGCGATCCAGCATTTGTGGCACGCTTTCGTAAAGAGGCGCTAGCTGCGGCTGGCCTCAATCACCCTGGAATTGTTGCGGTTTATGACTCTGGTGAGGATGGCACTGATTCCTATATCGTGATGGAGTTAGTCAAAGGTCAGACGCTGCGCGAGATCTTGCAGCAAGGCGAGCTTGATACCGATACGGCGTTGCGTTATACCGCCGGAATTTTGGATGCGATTGAGTACTCACACTCTAAGGGCATCGTTCATCGCGATATCAAGCCAGGAAATATCATGATTACCGATGATGGTGAGATCAAGGTGATGGACTTTGGTATTGCCCGCGCTCTCGCCGATATTGGTGCGACGATGACAAATACGTGGAATGTCGTTGGAACTGCGCAGTACCTCTCGCCTGAACAAGCTACGGGTGAGACTGCAGATGCCCGAAGTGATATCTATTCAGTTGGTTGCGTTCTCTACGAGATGCTCTCCGGTGAGCCGCCATTTACCGGTGACACTCCAGTCTCGATCGCCTTCCAACATGTCTCAGGAGAGCTCATCCCTCTTTCTGAGAAGGTGGCAGATCTCGATCCTGGACTTGGCACGATCTGCTCGGTCGCGCTCTCAAAAGATCCCGGCCATCGTTATCAAAGCGCCCACGCCATGCTCGCCGATCTTAAGCGAGCGATGAAGGGTGAGCCTGTCACTACCAAGATCAGACGAATTAAGCCACGCAAGAATCGGATCCTCATCTCATTTGTTGTGATCGTGCTTATCTCAGCGCTAGCTGCTGTCATCGGTATCGTTAAGAGTGGAAGTACAACGATTCAAATTCCGAGTGTCGTTGGTCTGACCCAGGATCAAGCGAAGGCGTTACTGCATAACTTCACTATCAACATCACGCAAGGTCCTGATGCGCATATTCCAGTAGGTCGAGTTGCGAGCCAACTTCCACTTGCCACCACGAAGGTAACTCCAGGCTCTTCTATCTCTATTGTGATTTCTAATGGGCCTGGTCAGACAGCTGTCCCGGTTGATCTTCTCGGATTGACGCTCGCTGATGCCCGTAACTCGCTACTTTCAGCAGGACTTTCAGTAACTCAAATTATTCCGGTCGATTCCAATCAGAACCCAGGAACCGTCTTACAAGTATCGCCTGCTCCTGGTACAACACTTCCTGCAGGAAGCGGTGTGGTCCTGCAAATTGCTAGCGGTAGCGCTGTTGTTCCACTAGTTACCTCTGTTAGCGAGATTCAAGCACAGACAGTCTTGACTCAATCAGGGTTCTTAGTAAAAACTATTTATGCATTTGATGCTTCACAAGCAATCGGAAATGTTCTTGCTCAAGCACCAAATGCTGGCGCATCACAACCGATTGGTTCATCAGTAACAATTACTGTTAATAAACAGAATTAATAAGACCCACTTATTACTTTCGAATTACGACCGGGGTCAATCCTTCAGATCGTTCGCGAGCAGCCGTATCTCCACAGACCACTAACCAATTACCTAACATCTTGTGGCCATGCTCCGTAAGAACTGATTCGGGGTGGAATTGCACACCAGAGATCGGCAGGGTCTTATGTTCAATTGACATGACAACACCGGATTCGGTGGCGCTCGTGACTTCAAGTTCGGAAGGAAGTGTTGCTGGCTCAATTGCGAGTGAGTGATAACGGGTGACGGTGATCGGTGAAGGAATATTCTTCATTACACCGCGATTGGTATGGGTAATGACGGAAGTCTTGCCATGTAAGAGTTCTGGAGCGCGAGAGACGGTTGCACCGAATGCTGTTGCTATCGCTTGGTGGCCCAGACAGACGCCAAAGAGCGGAATATTTTCGCGAGCGCAGTACTTCACCATCTCGATCGAGATTCCTGCAGCTTCCGGAGTGCCAGGTCCTGGGGAGATCAGTACGCCATCAAAGTCTTTCGCAGCCGAGACGCTGATCTCGTCATTGCGGACGACGGTGCACTCGGCTCCAATCTGGCCCAGGTACTGGACGAGGTTGTAGACAAAAGAGTCGTAGTTATCGACTACAAGGATCTTTGGGGGCACCGACCAATTCTCGCCTAAGTTGTAGTAGCCTTGCGCCATGCCTAAATCCAAGGTCCGCAAGAAGGTCAAAGAGCAGCACCATCACGATCAGATCGTGGAGCAAGAGGAGCACGCTCACCTGCTTCAGGAGTCACCTTCCTGGCTCGCGCCAACTATGGTCGGAGCCTTCCTCGCTGGCCTCATCTGGATCGTCATCTACTACGTGACAAATACCGGCTATCCAATCCCGAAGATCGGCGCTTGGAACATGCTCATCGGCTTCGGCTTCATCGGAGCTGGATTTACGCTCGCCACACGCTGGCACTAATTACACCGCTGTAACTCTCTCCACACCTGTTGATATCTCTGTGGATTGGCCCTTCTCAAGGCTCGGATTAGGCTGGTTCTCAGGAAACCCCCAGCCAGCAGGAGCACTCTATCGACCATGGCAACTACAACACTGCAGACAAATAATGGCGGTTCAACCACTCAGGCAACCCAGCGGATTCTCGTCGTCGATGATGAATCGAGTATCTCTGAACTCATCGCAACGAGCCTCAAATTTGTTGGCTTCGATGTTCGCACTGCGGCGACTGGATCAGAAGCACTTCGCATCGCCGAAGAGTTCAAGCCACATGCACTTATTTTGGATGTCATGCTCCCGGATCAAAATGGTTTTGATGTCTGCCGACAACTTCGTCAAGATGGACATTCAGTGGGCGTCCTCTTCCTCACCGCCAAAGATGCGGTTGAAGATAAGATCGCTGGACTTACTATCGGTGGCGACGATTACGTCACCAAGCCATTTAGCTTGGAAGAACTTGTTGCTCGTCTTCGCGCACTCTTGCGTCGCATTGGTGTGACCGAGACAGATCTTGATGAAGAGAAGATTCGCTTCGCAGATCTCGAACTCGATGAAGCAACGCATGAAGTTCGTCGTGCCGGCAATCTCGTCGATCTCTCCCCAACCGAATTCACGCTGCTTCGTTACTTGATGATTAACGCAGATCGGGTTGTGAGTAAGTCACAGATTCTCGATCACGTCTGGCAATACGACTTCCGTGGCGATGCCGGAATTGTTGAAACCTATGTCTCGTATCTTCGTAAGAAGATCGATATCTACGAACCACCGCTGATTCACACTGTTCGTGGTGTTGGATATCGCATGAGAATGCCTTCAGCAAAGTAATCACTAAGATTTAACTATGCACTTATCTCGGTGGAGTCTGCGTAACCGATTGCTCGTCTCGGTCGTGATCGTTTCAGCAATCGGTATCGCAGCATCTGATTTCGGTGCAATTCAATCGCTCCGTAATTTCCTGGTCAATCAACTCGATACTCAGCTTTCGACTATCTCTCATGCAACACAGACTCAGTTGGATCGCGCCGGTATTGAGGCGCAACAACAGACCACTGATGACACACAATTTCGTCCGATCCGCCCGCTCCGCGGCGTTCCAACCTCTACGAGCGTCACGCTCCTAGACCCTACGGGTACTGTGATTGGCCAGCTTGGTGGCGACCTCACAGGAGGAGTGGTCGGCAGTACCTTCGCTAGTTTCACTACTGCAAAAGTGTTAGCAACGAACGGTAAGCCATTTACCCTGCAGGCAAATCAAGAAACTTCCTACCGGGTTATTGCCACCGTCTTGCCATCACAACAAGGTTCGGTGATCGTCTCCTCATCACTTGAGGGTGTTAACCGAACTCTCGGCGAACTTGGCTTTCTCTTCTTCCTTATATCGTTGATCGTTCTTATCTTGATTGCGCTCCTTGCTCGAACCTTTATTCATATTAGTTTGAATCCATTGAGCGAGGTCGAAGTAACTGCTGCTGCGATTGCAGGTGGTGATCTATCGGCGCGTCTGCCTGAAGGTAATGAGCGGACCGAAGTCGGCAAACTTGCGACATCGCTCAACCGAATGCTTGGTCGAATTGAAGAATCTTTTGCAGTACGAGTCGAATCGGAATCCAAACTTCGTCGCTTTGTTGCGGATGCCTCTCATGAATTGCGGACACCACTGACTGCAATCCGTGGTTTTGCAGAATTGCATCGTCAAGGAGCGGTCTCGGGTGAAGAGAAGACGAAGGAGTTGATCGGCCGCATCGAAAAAGAGTCAATCCGAATGGGTTCACTCGTAGAAGACCTCTTACTGCTTGCCCGAATGGACCAGACTCCCGAGTTGGCTAAAGAGCCGATCGATCTCAATGAGCTCATTCATGAAGTTGCAGCTTCGGCTAGTGCAGCAGGTCCCGATCATCCACTAACGCTTTCACTTGGCGAAGAACACTTTATCTTGGGCGACTCCACGCGAATTCATCAAGCGGTGGCAAATCTCCTTGCCAATGCGAGAACGCATACGCCAACCGGAACTCCGATCACAGTCACTATTGCTGAATCAGAGCATGAAGTCAGTGTCACTGTTGCCGATAGCGGCCCGGGCCTCTCTGAAGCAGATCAGGCTCGCGTCTTCGAACGATTCTTCCGCGCCGATACATCGCGTGCCCGCACCAAGGGCGAGGGTTCAGGCCTTGGCCTATCGATCGTTGATGCGGTGATGAAGGCCCACGGTGGCACCGTCACACTCGAATCTGAGCTTGGTCAGGGCGCAGCCTTTACCCTGCACTTCCCTATCACTGCTTAATTAAAGCGGGTTTGATTCCATATTTCGAAGGATTGCAATCCGCTCTTCTAGCGGTGGGTGGGTACTAAATAACTTAGAGACGCTCTTCCCATCCAGCGGTGATTCAATCCAGATATGTGCGACCGCATTTGATCGCTGCCTAACCACGGTTGTATCTGCAGCGAGTGCTTCAAGTGCTCGGCGTAGCCCCGCAGGATTGCGAGTAAAAGCGACCGCTGTGGCATCAGCGAGTGATTCACGCTTACGTGAGATCGCAGATTTTAAGAGGAGCGCAGCGATTGGCGCCAAGATTAAAACGAGAAGTGAGATAACAATCGCAAACGGATTCTGATTGTTGTCACGATCATCTCGATCGCTCATTCCGCCGAAGATCATCATCCGCGTCATCATGTCACTCAAGATTGCGATCGCACCGGCGGTTGTTGCTGCCACTGCTGATACCAAGGTATCGCGGTTTGCAACGTGGCTCATCTCATGCGCGATAACGCCTTGCAACTCATCGCGATCCATAATCTCGAGGATGCGAGTTGTAAAAGCGATAACAGCGTGATCAGGATTGCGTCCAGTTGCGAAGGCATTCGGTGCCGGATCATTAACGATCGCGACCTTAGGAAGCTTTAACCCTGATGCGATACAGACTTCCTCAATAAGATTGAAGAGGTCTGGGTGGTCTTCACGTTCGATGATCTTTGCACCCGTCATGGTCATAACAAGTGAGTCCGAGAAGTAATACGAACCCCAGACTGAGATCAAGGCAAAGCCGACCGCAACTGGAACAATCAGTGTTGTCGACTTGCCAAGATAGGTCATCGCCGCAAAGACAACGAGCCAGACAAGTGCGCCCATTCCGGCCAAGAGGCCGAAGGTCTTACGACGATTTGAATCTTGTAATTTGCGGAAGTTCAGCGATGAAGCAGTCATACGTATAGGTACTTAAAATTTTACGTTGGGAACGTTGCGATCTGCAGGGTTTTCAACCTCGTAGAAGGCACGTGCACTTACCTTCGCCATGCCCACAAAGAGGCTTGATGGGAAGGTCTTTACCGCTTGGTTAAGGCTACGAACGGTGTCGTTGTAGAACTGACGAGCAAATGCCACCTTATTCTCAGTTGTTGAAAGCTCTTCTTGAAGTGAGAGGAAGTTGGCAGATGCTTTGAGATCTGGGTAGCTCTCAGCGACAGCGAGCAATCCACGAAGTGCAGTAGTGAGTTGACCATCAGCTGCTGCAACATCAGTGATTCCAGTTGCAGAGGTCGCCTTAGCGCGGGCAGAGATCACGGCATCGAGTGTGCTCTTCTCGTGCGTTGCATATCCCTTAACAGTTTCAACAAGGTTAGGGATGAGATCAGCACGACGCTTGAGTTGTACCTCGATCTGTGCGAATGCTTCATCGGCAGAGATGTTGAGGCGAATGAGGCTGTTGTAACTATAAACAACCCAAATAATCAAAATTAGGAGCAGGGGTAGGACCAACATCGCGATTTTCATACTTTTACTCTACGCCCTTTTCCATGGATTTCCTTAAATACGAATCTGGGAACGCTTGGGATTAACTGAAAGTTAATCTGGTTACTGAATAGTGGATTGGTGGAAGTTAAGCCATGACTTTGATGGCGTAGGTCCACGCTGTCCTTGGTAGCGAGATCCGTAGAGCGCTGAACCGTATGGGTGCTCGGCTGGTGATGAGAGCTTGATCAAGCAGAGTTGGCCGATCTTCATTCCTGGGAAGAGCTTCACTGGAAGGTTGGCAACATTTGAAAGTTCGAGCGTGATGTGCCCGCTAAAGCCTGGATCGATAAAGCCAGCGGTGGAGTGGGTAAGTAAACCGAGGCGACCGAGTGATGACTTACCTTCGAGGCGACCGGCGATGTCATCTGGAAGTGTGATGACTTCGTAGGTGCTTGCGAGAACAAACTCACCTGGGTGGAGGATGAAAAATTCGTCGGGGGCTACGGCGATCTCGCGGGTGAGCTCGGGCTGTTCGATCGATGGATCGATCACGGAGTATTTGTGGTTCTCGAAGACGCGGAAGAAGCGGTCTAGGCGAACATCGACGCTAGAAGGCTGGATCATCGCCTCTGAGAATGGCTCGACCTTGACTCGGCCTTGCTCGACTTCGGAACGGATATCGCGGTCACTTAGTAGCACTCGCCGACCTTATATCCTCGCTTCCTCTTGCATAAGTTACTGGTCAGTAGCATTATTGAGTCATGGGCCATTACATAGCAAATCTGCGTGATATCGAATTCTGTCTCTTCGACCTCTTGGGGCGCGAGCGCATCCTGGGAAGCTCGCTCTATAAGGAGTTAGACCGTGAGACCGTCATGGGCATGCTCGAAGAGGTGAAGCGCATGGCTGAGAACGACCTCGCTGAGAGTTTCGTCGACGGCGACCGAATCGGCACAAAGTTCGATAAGGCGACCGGATCAGTCACTCTCCCTGAGAGTTTCAAGAAGTCCTACCGCACCTTTATCGATAACGAGTGGTGGCGTATTGATGCCCCGGTCGAACTCGGTGGAACTCTGATTCCATTCTCAGTTCGTTGGGCGATCGCAGAAATGGTTCTTGGTTCAAACCCTGCAGTGCATCTCTACACAACCGGTGCATCGATGGCGAATGTCTCCTATCAACTCGGGACTGATGAGCAGAAGAAGTGGTCGAAGTTCATGGTCGATCGTGAATGGGGAGCCACCATGGTTCTCACCGAACCTGAAGCTGGTTCAGATGTTGGTGCCGGTCGCAGCAAGGCCGTGAAGCAAGAAGATGGTTCATGGCATCTCACCGGAACAAAGCGCTTCATCACATCGGGTGATTCAGATCTACAAGAGAATATTCTCCACTATGTCTTAGCGCGGCCAGAAGGTGCTGGCCCTGGAACAAAGGGTCTCTCACTCTTCTTGGTTCCGAAGTTCCACTTCGATAAGGAGACTGGTGCACCACTTGGCCGCAATGGTGTCTATGTCACCAATGTTGAACACAAGATGGGTCTTAACGTCTCAGCTACATGTGAATTGAGCATGGGCGAGAAGGAGCCTTGTGTCGGCTACCTCCTTGGTGAAGTCCACAACGGAATCTTCCAGATGTTCAAGGTTATTGAATTCGCTCGCATGATGGTCGGAACCAAAGCGATTGCAACACTTTCAACTGGTTACCAACAAGCTCTGAAGTATGCGAAAGAGCGTGTTCAGGGTGGCGATATGAAGGTCATGAATGACAAGGCCTCACCACGTGTCACCATCATTCATCATCCAGATGTCCGCCGCTCACTCATGGTGCAGAAGGCTTACTCCGAAGGTATGCGCGCACTCGTTCTCTACACTGCATCGATCCAGGATGCGGTTGCGCTCGCTAAAGCTGAAGGTAAGGATGCTGAAGATCTTGAGAAACTCAATG
>DAINQZ010000027.1:0-13899 GCA_036742235.1 Candidatus Nanopelagicaceae bacterium
AGCGCACCAACATAGGAAGGTGCTTCAACCAAGACAACATCACCTGGGTTGATAAAGATACGAGAGATTAAATCAAGTGCTTGTTGTGAACCAGTAGTGACAATGACATCATCAGGATGAGCGCGAATTCCTTCGAGCGCCATGATGTCGCAGATCTGTTCACGTAACTTTGGATGGCCTTGGCCGCTGCCATATTGCAACGCCTCTTGGCCATTTTCACGAACTAACTTAGAGACAACATCCGAGAACATCTCCATAGGTAGAGCCGAGAGATTAGGCATGCCACCGGCAAGTGAGACGATCTCTGGACGTGACGCAACAGCGAAGAGCGCACGGATCTCAGAAGGCTGAAGGAGTGAGGCTCGTTGTGAGAAACGAAGCTCTAGATTTTCAGGCTGCCCAGTATGGAATCGGGTGATCTCTTGGCTCATGGCTAAATCTTACTTCCTGATCCCTGCTCGGCGAAGATCACTTATTTTCAGCGTCCCCGTCTTCGCATCATCTTGGGCTGATAAATAGAGGCGTTGAATCGCGATCATGAGTGATTCCACGATCGTCTCTCTAAATTGTGGGTCCGATAACCTCTTCATATCTCCAGGGTGGCTCGAATACCCAAGATCGATCTGCACAGTTGGCGCTTTTGTTCGGCGTAAGAGGTCCCAGCTCTTGGCATGAGTCCGGCAATTTAAGAGGTCAGTTCTGGCAGTGATCTCGCGCTGCACCAAGGTGGCAAAGCGCTCACCCACAACGGAGTGAATCCCATGAACATCAGCGCCGTAATAGAAGGTCGCAACACCATGTGCTTTTTCATTCTTATAACTATCAACAGCAAGTGAGATAACAAGATCTGCACCAGATGTGTTGGCCTTCTCAATACGCTCTTGATCGCTCGGATTATTAGCGGCGCCGCGAGTTAAGAAGACTGTCACACCGAGAGCAATCAATCGACCTTCTAATCGTTGAGTGATATCAAAGGTAATTGCGGGTTCGGTACACCTTGAACCTGGATCAAGAACAATAACTTTTCCAGCAAGTGCTGGCCCTTTACCTTCACGAGCAACCTGTTCGCGAAGTTGTGCCGGTGCACCACCAGAGACAACCTTCATTAATCGCAGGATCGCCATAACTGTAGATGGACCGCAGCGGCCATCAATTGTTATCCCTGCAGACTTTTGAAATTCCTGAACAGCAGCATCAGTTAAACGACCGAAGATTCCATCCACGCGTCCAGCATTAAAACCAAGTTCGATTAATCGAGATTGCAACTGGGCGACATCATCACCGCGCATCAACTGTGGTGTGGTGAGGTGCAAAGTACGATCGCCAAGTTTCCAGCGCGCCTCTTCAAGAATGGAAGCGGTCTCATGATCGAGAATACCCGTGACAGTTAAACCACGATTTTGTTGGAAGGCTTTAACGGCGGATTCAACATCAGCATCAAAGAGTGAAGAGTTATCTGAACCCTGAAGCAGGCCTAACCTGTTTAAGGTATTTCGAAGGAGTGCAACGCGATCACCTGAGTCGCCTAGACGAAGTGGTTCATTATTCATAGCGACTCAGGTTTACTAATTAATCTAATTAATACTGTGAATTACTGAATGAAAGATTCGAGATCTTTGAGAAGAGCTGGCTTTGGCTTTGCACCAACAATGCTCTTCACAACTTCACCATTAACAAAGACATTCATTGTGGGAATCGAGACGATGCCGTACTTCATTGCAATCGCAGCCTCTTCATCGGTGTTGAGCTTCACAATCTTGATCTTTGAGCCATACTCATTTGAGATCTCTTCAAGGATTGGACCAACTGCGCGGCATGGTCCACACCATTCAGCCCAGAAATCGACCAATACTGGGGTTGTGCTCTTGAGGACTTCTGTCTCGAACGTTGCGGTTGTGACTGGTGTTGTTGCCATCTTCGACTCTTCTCTCATATATGTGTTGGGTGATCTTAAATCAAAACGTGCGGCAAATCTCTTTTATTCCACTCAAAGCGGCTCCTCCAATGGCTGGTGAAGTTAGTGAGCTAAGAAGCGTTCAGCATCGAGGGCGGCTTGGCAGCCAGAACCTGCCGCTGTAATCGCCTGGCGATAGGTGTGATCCACCAAGTCGCCACATGCAAAGACTCCCTTAAGGCTGGTGCGAGTTGAGCGACCTTCGACGGTCACATAACCCTCAGCGTCGAGGTCAACCTTGCCACGTACGAGCTCAGAACGGGGATCATGCCCAATCGCAACGAAGAGGCCGGTAAATGCTCGCTCAGATTCGCTTCCATCAACAGTATTGCGAAGCTTTAAGCCAGTGACCTTCTGGTCGCCAAGAACATCAGTAACTTCGGTATTCCATAAGAATTCAATCTTGGGATTTGATTGCGAGCGCTCGGCCATAATCTTGGAGGCGCGGAGTGAATCGCGACGATGAATCAGGACAACCTTTGATGCAAACTTCGTCAGGAAGTTCGCTTCTTCCATTGCAGAATCTCCACCACCAACAACGGCAATCTCTTGATCGCGGAAGAAGAAACCATCGCACGTTGCACACCATGAGACACCGCGGCCAGATAATCGCTTCTCATTCTCAAGGCCGATCTCTTTATAAGCAGAACCCATCGCAAGGATGACAGCCTTTGCTTGAATAGTATTTCCTGAACCATCTTTGAGGGTCTTGATATCACCAACAAGATCCATCTCAACAATATCGTCGGTGATGAGTTCGGCCCCGAAACGCTTCGCTTGCTTGCGCATACTGTCCATTAAGTCTGGACCCATAACACCATCAGTAAAACCTGGGAAGTTCTCAACTTCAGTGGTGTTCATAAGTGCGCCACCGGCAGTGACAGAACCTTCATAAATAATCGGTTTTAAATCTGCACGTGCCGCATAAATCGCAGCTGTATATCCAGCAGGACCAGAACCAACAATGACAAGGTTTCGAACTTCGCTCATGAGATCAGCCTATCGCTTTTATATTTTCCGCCCGAGTAGGACTCGGAAGGTACTTCCAACTTCTGTGATTTTGAAGAGTTTTGCAATTGCAAAGTAACCAGCACCACTTACTCCTAGAACAATAAGAAGGCGCAGAGTATTTCCACCAGGTATCTGCGAGCTGAGCAAGCGCAACGGAAGCGCTACACAGAGGAAGATGCCAGCAAGTCGCAGGTAGAGGCCGACGATCTCGCGGGTATGGATATATATCTCATAGCGGCGTAGTAGCCGGATCGTGCTGTATGCACCGATGTAATAAGAGATGGAGAGCGCAACTGCGAGCCCAACTGTGACCCACTTAGCTGGCAATGTCAGCGCAGCGAGCACAGCGAGGAGACTTGCCGCGAGGTTCATAATGAAGTTCGAGAGAACTTGTAACTTCACATTCTCAAAAGCGTTTAAACCGCGTAGTGCAATGAGATTAACGCTTAGGGGTAATAACCCAAGTGAGAAACCAGCGAGAACATTTCCGAGGTAATTGCCATCCGCAGATGAGATACCAAAGAAGAGCGTCTGGGTAATGAGTGGTCCAAAGAGGAGAAGACCAATTGCAGCAGGAACGGTGATAATTCCAACGAGTCGAATTGTCTTAACAAGTGAATCATGGATATCGGTAGTCCGCTTCTCATGAGCAAAGCGAGATAACTGCGGAAGGAGTGCAGTGACGATTGAAATTGTCACAATGGAGTGCGGCAACATCATGATGAAGGTGGCGTTGTTATAAGGCGTATAACCAACACCAGTCGTAATGCCTTCCTTCAGCGCTCTTACTGCCGCATGCGTTGAAAGATTCACAGTGACGAGATAACTAATTTGACTGATGGCGGCAAATACCAGTGTCCATGTGGCAAGGCGCATCGATTTCTTAATTTCAGGATCGCGCCAATCAAAGCGAGGTGAAATTTTGATCTTAGCCTTCATGATGACCGGGATTAAGACCACTGCCTGCACTACATAACCAAAGGTAGTGATTGCCCCGAGCCAGATCGCATCCGGTCTGCTAATCGAGGCGACCGTCCAATTAGGCTTCTGATGTAAGAAGTAAGCAACTCCAGCGATTCCAACAATATTGTTAAGGATCGGTGCCCACATCATCGGACCGAAGCGCCCTTTAGCATTTGCAATCTGTCCAAGTAGCGCGAAGAGCCCCATAAAGAAGATCTGCGGTAGACACCAGCGCATAATCAAGACAGTGAGGCCAAACTCCGGTCTCCCCACATAACTCGTCGCAAAGATCCGGACTAGGAGCGGAGCTGCAACGACAACGATCGCAGTAAAGAGTCCAAGAACCACAACAGTGGCGGTAACTAAGCGGGAGATAAAGGCCGAACCGCCATCTGGCTGACCAATCGCTCGTACCAATTGCGGCACAAAGACAGCGGTGAGAGCCCCACCAATAATGAGGTTGTAGAGGATATTCGGCATTGTGTTAGCAACATTGAAGGTATCACCCAAGAGCGCTGTGCCTAGCAGCGCAACAATAAGAAGGCCTCGGACCAAACCTGTGATTCGAGAGAAGATTGTTCCGACCGCCATTACCGTTGAAGAACGAAGAAGTGCACGATCGTCATGCGACTCTATGCTCATACAACCCTCCGCTTTCGAATCCTACGTAATGATTGCAGAAGCGCGGCGAAGAAGAGAACTATTGCAGCACCCGTCGTGATCCAGGTTGCAATTGGACTGATCACTTTGAGGTTGAGTGAATAGAGCTGAGGAGTTCCGAGCATTTCACCCTTAGTATTTTGAATAACAATACTCAATCCACTTGTTCCTGATGTCAACACTTTAATCGGAACCATCACCTGGACCTTGGATTTTCCATTCACGACAACTCCATGAATATCGTCGACTGCGACGCGCTCATTTAGCGAGTTAATGATCAAATCAACCTTTGCTGTTTCCGGAAAATCATTAATCACAGTAATCGGCAAGGTTTGTGATGATGACGTGATAGTAAATCTTCCGGGCGCTAATCGAATATTGTTGCTTAAGTTCGTGATCGAATAATTGAGGTCATCAAGAAGCTGTAGTCGACGATCGCGACTCATCTGTGGATTTAACAACCGAACGAGAGAGAGTCGCGTTGAATCTAAATCAGCGGGCGCCATATAGATCGCATTGCTTTGAATCGTGGCATAGTCATTTCGAAGATCAACAACGCTCTGGCCCGACAAGTTGAAGTACTTAGTGCTGATGTAGTTCGCAGGCGCACCGACAGCGCTCTTTAATAGCGTCGCAAGTCTGGTCTGAGAAGCAGTGAAGAGATAGGTGCGTTCGTGCGGAGTAAGGCGCATAACCCAATACTCAGAAGGGTTTCCATAGACCATCGCATCAACGAGGCCGAAGTGGGCAAGGGTTGAAACGCGCGCAAGGAAAGCCTTTGCGACATCTTGTCCCGTGCCGGCAGTTGTGCCAGAAGTACCTCCAACACCTTTAAGAACTTTGTAACCATTGCTCATCACTACTGCTTCTTCAATCAGCGCGGGATCAACTTCCCATCTAGTAGCACGAGCCGTGGATGAGTAGAGCAGCTTTCCAATTGAACCGGTGGGCCCAAGATCTGTGGCTAATTGATCATCAAGAAAGAGCCCACTGGTCTGACTGTGCGAGGGCGTTGTAATGAATATGAGTGAACTTTGCGCGGCGTTAGCTGGTGTAACAGTGAGGAAAGTTAAGAGGATTGTGAAGAGAAGATAGAGCCTTTTCATACAGTGAGCTCTCCAGATTTTGCAATCAATTTCTTCTCATCTGGATATGCGAGCATCGAGACAATATCTTCAAGTGGGAACCAACCCACTTCATCTACTTCTTCAATTTGTGGTTGGAGCGTTCCACCAACTTCTTTAAAGAGAAAGTGATGAACAGTTTTGTGGATGCGATTACCGCCAGCCATAAACCAGAAATCAATAACACCAAGAGCGCGAGAGATCTCAGAGTTAATGCCAGTCTCTTCCGCAACTTCGCGAATCGCCGCCATCTCAGGCGTCTCACCCGCTTCAATATGTCCTTTAGGAAGGGACCACAAGAGTCGCTCTTTCGTAGGATCCTTTAAATCTCGTCGGCCAATCAACAAACCATTTTTGCCAGATTCATCAATGACAAGTCCGCCAGCGCTGACTTCATCTACCCGTTTGGCATAAGGAGGTCGACTCTGTTTCTGTTGCTTGTTCGGTTTGGTACCGCGATTGGGCTTACCACCCTTGGGTGGTCGAGGCTGAGCAGGTGTGGTTGCAGCAGGGGTCGCCGCATCGCTTGGAGTTGCTTGCGCAGCAGAATCTAAAGTAGATGCGGTTGTAGCGGGTCTTGCAGAAGAAGGACGCCTACGACGACGTTTCTTTCGCTTCGCTTCGCCACCCGCACCAGGTGCCGGGGTCATACGAGCAGGGTACTCCTCCCGACTGGGGCTACTCATAACTGAAGAGTCAGGGCTCTTTGAGCCTCGTTAAGCCTCTAGCCTTACCCATTGTGAGCACTGAGAATCCAGGATCAAGTGATGGGGCGGGTGGCCCTAAAGAGCTAGCGATAGCCCTTGCGCTGGCGACCCTCAAAGATCTCGCGCCGATTACTGAGTCACTCGCCGCCGCATTCTCATCTGCTGGTTTCACCCTCGCTCTTGTCGGTGGACCAGTCCGTGATGCAATCTTGGGCCGCTTGGGAAATGATCTTGATTTCACAACGAGCGCCATGCCTGATGCATCGAAGGCGATTCTTAGCGCATGGGGCGATGCGGTCTGGGATCAAGGCGCAAAGTTTGGAACGATCGCTGCAAAGAAGGGTGACGTCACGGTCGAAGTAACGACCTATCGCAGTGATATCTACGATCCCGCTTCTCGCAAACCAGATGTTGATTTTGGTAATTCGATCATTGGTGACCTGGGTCGGCGTGATTTCACCGTCAACGCCATGGCGCTCGAATTAACAACACCAACTCCAGAATTTATTGATCCATTCGATGGCGTCGCAGACCTAGCAAAGCGAATCTTGCGAACACCTGGTGCAGCAACCGATTCATTTAGTGATGATCCACTTCGCATGATGCGTGCTGCCAGATTTATGAGTCAACTCGATTTTGATGTGCACCCAGATGTGATCGAAGCAATGACAGCCATGGCGGATCGCATCACGATTATCTCGGCCGAGCGAGTCCGTGATGAACTCACTAAGACACTGATGTCGGAATCACCACGACAAGGATTGACTCTTTTAGTTGAAACCGGAATCGCAGCTCTAGTTTTACCAGAGCTTCCGATGCTCAAATTAGAGATTGATGAACATCATCATCATAAAGATGTCTACGAACACACACTCACGGTTCTTGAGCAGGCAATCGCGTTAGAGCATCGCCTTGGCGGCCCTAACCTGGTTATGCGCTTGGCTGCGCTACTTCACGATATTGGCAAACCAAAGACCCGCGAATTGATCCCCGGAGGTGGCGTCTCCTTCCATCATCACGAAGTTGTTGGTGCACGGATGGCAAAGAATCGATTGAAGGCGCTTCGCTTCGATAATGAGACGATTGATGCCGTAAACACATTGGTATTCCTTCACTTGCGCTTCCATGGCTATGGCAGTGGCGAATGGACTGACTCAGCAGTTCGTCGCTATGTTCGCGATGCCGACGATCTCCTCACACACCTACATGTCCTTACACGTGCTGATTGCACAACTCGTAATGCAAAGAAGGCTGCGATACTAGCTGCCACCTATGACTCACTCGAAGAGCGTATTGCGATCTTGCAGCAAGAAGAAGAACTCAACAAGATCCGTCCCGACCTTGATGGAAATCAAATCATGGAGATTTTAGGAGTGAAGCCTTCACCGCTTATTGGTAAGGCCTATGCGCACTTACTCGAACTTCGGTTAGATCGTGGGCCACTTGGTGAAGAAGCCGCGAAGGCAGAGTTATTGACGTGGTGGGAAGCGAACGCTCCGAAGTAGATAACCACTCGTTGTGATGTAAGCAAGTGAGATGATTAACGGCAAGAGCATTGATTTACCAGTTATAGGAAGAATCAAAGCGGCGACCAACGCGCCACCAACAATCGCTCCATTGACACAGACATCATAAAAAGCGAAGACGCGACCTCGGAACTCATCCTGGATCTTCGATTGAACGAGTGCATCATTGGTGACTTTAACCGCCTGTCCACATAACCCAACAAAGAATGCGGCGAGAATGAGCGACCATTGGGTTTGCGAGAGCAAGAAGATGAGAAGAAAGGGAATCGACCCAACCATCATGGCGCGGATCCAGAGATGACGCCCGACTCGATCAACAAAGATCGGTGTGATCAATGAACCAATGCCTATGCCAACACCAGCGATAGCAAGGGCGAAGGCAAAGCCAGATAACCCTGCATCGGGATTATTCGATGGATGGTATGAATTACGTTCAAGTAAGAGGCCCATCAAGGTAAGTGAAGTAAGTCCACCGCGTTGAATACTGGTAGCCACGATTCCACGAAGCGAGTCACTATGTTCGCGCAGGATGGTGAAGCCTTCTTGCATCTCACGCCAACCCCGGTTTTCGCTACGAATCTCATGGTCGGCAGGCCCGATTTCCTTATGTTTCAAGCGATGAGCGATCACGGCGGTGAGTAGGTAGAGCCCAGCAGCAATGACAATTACTACTGCATCACTAAAGTCGCTGGCATGCGTGTGATCGAGGATCTTCTTCAAACCGATTCCCGCACCACCACCAATAACGACACCAATGGTTCCACCCGTAACAGCGAGGGCATTCGCTGCGATCAACTCACTCTTCTCAACAACGAGTGGTAAACCAGCTGAGAGCCCAGCAAGAATTAATCGGTTGACGCCAAAGGCGATGAGAACCAAGAGCGTCAGGCCAACACCTGTCAATCCACTCTTGATCGAGAGTGCGATTGCAATGAGAATTCCAGCCCTCAAAAGATTTGCAACCTGCACAATTTTCTGTCTGGAGAAGCGATCGAGAAAGACTCCGGCATACGGTCCAACAACAGAGTAAGGCAGTAAAACAACCGCAAATGCGAGAGTAGCAGCAACGGCATTCGGTTGGCGTTCGGGAGAGAAGAGAACAAAGGAGGCAAGAGAAGATTGGAAGAGGCCATCAGTAAATTGTCCGAGCCAGCGAAGCTGTAAGAGCACAGGGAGTCGACTGCCCTTATGGAAGGGCCAGTAATTTGTTCGCACCGGCATGAGGTAAGCCTAGTTAAGGTTTATCCTTAACCCTATGTGGTCAAGACGTGATTCGATCGATTATTCACTGAAACGTCGCGCCACGTTGGTCTCTTATTTCAAAGGGGCGCAAGCAAAGGTCGATATCTGTGATGCCGACCCATATCTACGTCTAGCAGCGAAGTATCACGGTGAAACAGTTGAGCGTGCGTGCCCGGTCTGCCGCGAACAGAAGATGGTCGTCCTTCACTATGCCTTTGGTGATCAACTCGGCCAGTACTCAGGTCGCATTAAGTCAATTAAAGAGTTAGATGAGATGCAGAGCGAGTACGGCGAGTTCCGCGTCTATGTTGTCGAAGTCTGCAGAGGTTGCGATTGGCATCACCTCATCTACTCATTCAAATTAGGCGATGGTCAGGCGCGAAAAGCCCCGCGCAAAACCCGCTAAATACAGCAAAAACAGGGAGTAACCTTTCGCTTATGGTGAATTGGAAGAGCTGGTTGATCCGCGGAGCCATCTTCACGATCGGTGGCGGTTTTGTCGTGGGAGCACTTGCCTTCGGAGTCGCCTACTTCACCGTCAAAATCCCAGATCCCAACGCCTTTGTTAATAGCCAATCAACTATTATCCAATATGCCGATGGCACAGAACTTGGCCGTATTGGCTCTGAAAACCGCACCATCATAAAATTAGCGAATATTCCTATTAATTTACGCCATGCAGTTCTTGCTGCTGAAGATAAGAATTACTACTCAGAGTCAGCAGTAAGCCCAACCGCAATTTTGCGGGCTGTGTATCACAACATTTCTGGTGGATCTCTCCAAGGTGGTTCAACCATTACGCAGCAATATGCAAAAACCGCTTTTCTCACCCAAAGCCGAACCATTACTCGCAAGATCAAAGAACTTGTGATTGCAACAAAGCTTGAGAGCCAACAGTCAAAAGATCAGATCTTCGAAAGTTATCTCAATACTATTTACTTTGGCCGCGGCTCATACGGCGTCTCAACAGCGGCACAGGTTTATTTCAACCGAAGCGTCGATCAATTGAGCATCGCCCAAGATGCAGTGATCGCGGCAATATTAAATTCACCAGGGTATTACGATCCACAGAGCGTCAATGGCCTCAAGCGGTTGAAGCAGCGCTTCTCCTATGTCATCAATGAAATGGTAAAGGCGCACTGGTTAACAAAAACCCAAGCAGCAAAACAAAAATTCCCATTTATCGAACCACGCACCATTGGCGGCTCACTTGGTGGACCAAAGGGCTATGTCATCTCATGGGTTCAACACGAACTTCTTAACTTAGGTTTTACCGATCAGCAGATCCAAGTCGGTGGGCTGGTCGTAAAGACCACGATCGATAAGACGGCTCAACAAGCAGCGGTCGATGCGGTTGCAAAGCGGACCCCAGCAAATGCTCCTGCGAATCTACGTATCGCCTTGGTTGCAATTAGGCCCGGAACTGGGGAAATAACCGCACTTTACGGTGGTCAGGATTACCTGAAGCAACAGCTCAACAACGCTACTCAAGCAACAGCTCAGGCTGGTTCATCCTTCAAGCCATTCGCACTTGTTGCGGCGCTAGAACAAGGGATCTCCTTGCAATCAGTATGGAATGGATCTTCCCCTGCCGTCTTCTATGACGCTGGTGCGCAGAAGAATTATTCCGTTTTCAACTATGGTGGCGAACAATTCCCCAAGATCTCACTCGCAGATGCAACCGCCCATTCAGTCAATACCGTCTATGTCCCACTTGGAATCAAGGTGGGTCCAGATAAAGTTATTGATGTTGCGCGGCGAGCAGGAATTCCAGATAGCGTACAAATGTTGGCAACACCATCTGTGACCCTCGGAGTTGCAAGTCCACATGTGGTTGATGTTGCTGCAGCTTATGCAACCTTTGCCGCTCAGGGTGTTTATGCAAAACCATTTATCGTGAAGGAAGTTCTTGGTGCTAACCAAGGAGTTCTCTACGAATCACGTATTCAAGCCAATCAAGTCTTTGCAGCCGATGTCATGGCAGATACAACATCAGCACTTCAAGGTGTAACAAAGTTTGGTACGGCATCAGGAGCGCTCGCTAATTTCGGTCGCCCATCTGCAGGTAAGACTGGAACTACAACCGATAATGCTTCTGCTTGGTTCAATGGGTACACACCACAAATGGAGGCAACTGTTGCGATGTTCCGCGACGATGCCACGCAATCACTCAACGGAATTGGCGGCCTTAACGCTGTCACAGGCGGTTCATTCCCAGCGGGAATCTGGAACCTCTTTATGAAAGCAGCACTTGCAAAACTTCCAATCGTCGACTTCCCAGCACCCGCAAATATTGGTGGAACAGACCCTGTCGATATGACACAAGCTGTTCCGACGCTTGATCCGGGATTAGCCGAGAAGCCAACACCTGTCGCCACAGCATTTAAGCCAACGACAAAGGCCACTCCAAAGCCAAAAAGCACGCTAAAGAAGTAGGTTTTATGAAGTACGCAACGAAGTCGATCATCATTATCGCCTTCTTAAGTGCGCTCTTCTCCTTTGCAAAATTTGATCACTGCCTCAATACCAACTTTGCAACACCAGATGTCTACACCCATGCCTGTTACTCCGATCTTCCGGCCCTCTTTGGTGCACGTGATCTGGTCAACCACACCTGGCCATATTCGAGTGCAACCAACTCTGTCGAGTATCCACCCGTCACAGGGGTGGTGATGTGGTTGACAGCTCTGCCAACGCATGGCGATAAGAGTTACTTCTTGATCAATGTTGGTCTCATTGCACTTCTCTTTACTGGGCTTTCACTCTTGGTAGCGCAGATGAAACCAGAGTTGTGGTATCTCTTACCGCTCTCACCGGCAGTTGTTGCATCGCTCTATATCAACTGGGATCTATGGGCAGTCGCTTCCGCCATTCTTGCAATTTATTACTTCGACCGTCGTAAATATGATTACAGCGCTCTCGCACTTGGTCTATCGATCGCCACCAAGTTCTTCCCAATAGTTCTTCTTGCGCCAATCGCACTGATCTTCTATCGCCGGGCAGATATCAAGAGCGCACTTCGTTTTGGCCTCGTTACCGCCGGATCATGGTTGGCAATCAATGCACCATTCATCCTCTTCAACCGATCAGGGTGGTGGCGCTTCTTCGCCATGAATAAGGATCGGGGCGCAGATTTCGGCTCGCTTTGGTACGCCCTCAACCTCTTTGGAATCACAACAAAGAATCTCAATCTCTTATCTATCTTGTTATTCGCAATCGGCCTCGCCACATTCGCAATCTACTTCTTTGGACTTGGTGAATTACCGAGCCTTGCAACCATCTCATTTGCAGTCGTTGCCATCTTCACGATCTCGAGTAAGGTCTACTCACCACAATACGTTCTCTGGCTCACCCCGCTTGCAATCTTGGCGATGCGTGGGTCGAAGGACCGAGCCGCCTTCTGGTTGTGGCAGGGAGCCGAACTCCTGTACCACCTCGCTATTTGGGAGTACCTGGCCTCGTATTCGGGGAGCCACTTTGGCCTACCCGCCAAGGCCTACGCCGCGGCGACCCTGATCCGGATCATTGCCACGCTCATCTTCCTTGCGCGGGTATCCACACCTGCCAAAGCTCCCCAGAACCTCGAATTTCTCATCTCGCAGACCGAGGGTTACGCTTAGCCTCCCCTTCACAAGGTTTGGCACCCGCCAGGCCCTCAGTTTGGGGAGTAGTAACCCTCCTGTCGCAGAAATCCTGCGGCCGCTTTAGTCCAGAGGAGGTTGGGTTAACTCATGCGTCATTATGAAATCATGGTCATTCTCGATCCTGAATTAGAAGAACGCACAGTCGCACCGAGTCTTGAGACATACCTCAAGATCATCAAAGACAGTGGTGGCACCGTCGACAAGCTCGATATCTGGGGCCGTCGTCGTATGACTTTCGAAATCAATAAGAAGTCAGAAGGCATCTACGCTGTTGCAGATCTGCACTGTGGTCCAGATGCGATCAAAGAACTTGATCGCCAACTCAATTTGAACGAAGCAGTGCTTCGTACCAAAGTCGTCCGCCCCGAATAAGCCCGATAAGTAGAGATAAGAGAGAAAGATGGCTGCTGGAGATACAAATATCACAATGATCGGAAATCTGGTCAACGATCCAGAACTTCGCTTCACACCGTCAGGTGCTGCAGTTGCAAAGTTCACCGTTGCATCAACACCCCGTTATTTAGATAAGGCAACAAACGAGTGGAAAGATGGCGACAGCCTCTTCCTTCAATGCCAGATCTGGCGTCAAGCTGCCGAGAACGTTGCAGAATCATTGACTCGCGGAATGCGCGTCATTGTCTCTGGTCGTCTCAAGCAGCGCTCTTACGAAACTAAAGAAGGCGAAAAGCGCACCGTCTTTGAGGTTGAAGTTGATGAAGTAGGTCCATCACTTCGTAACGCAACCGCAAAGGTCACTAAGACGTCAGGTAAGGGTGCCGGTGGATTCTCTACCGCTCCTGAAAGTTCATCGACAGATGATCCTTGGTCAGCTTCACCAGTTGGTGGCGGTTGGGCAACGACAGCTGCAGATGATCAACCTCCGTTCTAATAATTTATTTATCCATTTAACCAACCATTCTCGTGTCATCACGAGGCATCCAAATAAGGAGCACCACAGTGGGAGCAAGAAGTAATAAGACGCTAAAGCCAAAGAAGGTTGCACCAAAACTTTCTGCTGCAGCGCTCAAGAAGTTTAAGAAGAAGCCATGTTCTTTCTGCCGTGAAAAG
>DAINQZ010000028.1:0-2596 GCA_036742235.1 Candidatus Nanopelagicaceae bacterium
GGCTAGGAAATAACTTCTAATTAATCAGCTGTGATCTTATTTAAGAGCGCTTTGACTTCAGATTCTTTATAGCGACGATGACCACCGAGGGTACGAATTGAAGTGAGCTTGCCGGCCTTGGCCCAACGAGTGACGGTCTTTGGATCGACGCGGAAGAGAGCGGCGACCTCTGATGGGGTCAGCAGAACTTCTTGTGCTGGCATCTCTTCACTCATAGGAGGCCTCCCTTCTCAATCACTTCTGACTTGAAGACTGGGCAGATTAAATCAACTGTCCGAATCGTCCCTTATGAGAGGAGTATTCCTTGACTCTCAGGAAATGTGAAGAGGATTATCAAAAGTATGGCTGATCAAGCGTGAACGAGAGCTACGTGAACTACTTGAGGCTACATAGCCTGTTCAAAAGCAGCGACTGCACGCCAGCGCGAGACCAAGCGCTCGTATCCCTGACCAGCCATTGCGCCATCGCCCTGTGAAAGGCCAGCGAGTGAGAGGTGGATATCTTCGATCGAGGTATCGGCCTCAAGCCCGGGTTCGCCATTGGCGATCAGTGCCTGCTCTAAGTAATCGGCAAGGCCGCCATAATCGCATTCCACGATGGAGTCAGCATGGAACATCGATAGCCATTCAAGGAGATCTGCGATCTCTTCTTCGATCGGGCCATTTCCAAATGAGTTAACAACTGCCTGATGGGTGAACATGCAGCGCTGCTTCGCATTTGCGATCGATGTTCTCATAACTGTGTATGCGCCATCTTCGGTAGTGCCGCGAAGTCGCTCATCGGTAGAGAAGAGTGAGAACCAACGTGGTGGAATTACCCAAGTCTCGGTGATGATGTGTGGGACTTTCTCATCAAGTCCTTCGCGTTCAACATTGATCGTGATCGCTTCTTCAACAGAACCTGGAATAAAGAACTTCGCGACAGGTGCTGGAAGTGAATCCTTAAAAGTTTCGAGCGCGGCCCAACAACGAGTTGCGGTTGACCATGGCGCAATATATTTCTTGCCTTCAAATTCCAAGACGTGTGCACCATCTGCTTGAAGTGATGGCGGTTCGGTGAAGACAGTCCGCTTGAGTGCGCGAAGTTGTTCGTCACGACCGGTGAGTGTTGTCATTGGAATCGCATCCCAACGAAGTTGATCTACCGGCGCGAAGGCATCGATAGGTTCGTAGATACGAAGTGAAGCGACGTACGGAGTTGGGCGCATTAGTGAATGGCTATGCGCAATTACGCACGACGGATGTAGTTGCCCTCTGCGAACGGGTCTTCATCGTTCTGATTATCTGTGTCGACTTCGCCATGTAGCTCTTTGGCGAGGCGCTCAAGATCCATCTCTTGTCCGTTGTACTTGAGATCTCTTGCAACTTTTGTCTGCTTGGCTTTCGCACGGCCTCTACCCATTGCGAGACCCCCTTACTGAAATCAAAATTCGTCAGAGCCGAAGATTATCGGAGTTGGTACGTACCCACCAAAGCAGAGCCTGCTGAGCCCGTTCTCTCCCCTATAACGCCTGCGACCCAGGCTTTCATTCCCCGGGCAGCCAGGGTCTTGAGCGCACGGTCAGCCTCATGGGGCGCTACGAAGGCGCTCATGCCGATGCCACAGTTCCAGGTCCGCTCCATATCCGCCTGCGGGACGCCCCCAGCCTCGGCCAAATAGGCCATCTCCACGGGCAGCGCCCAGGTGGATCGGTCGTAGGTCGCCATGAGGTGGTCTGGCATGACTCGAGCGGTGTTCTCCGCGATGCCTCCACCAGTGATGTGGCTGAAGCCGTGGAGGGAACCCTGCATCGCCTTATAAAGGGTGAGGCAGTCGAGCGAATAAATCTCGGTTGGGGTCAGGAGTACTTCACCAACCGTCTTCGATAACTCTTCGATCCGAGCATCAAGTGAAATCTTCTGCGTAGCAAGAATATGGCGCACCAAGGAATAGCCATTGGCATGCAATCCGCTAGCTGGCATCGCAATAATCACGTCGCCGCTTTGGACTCTATCTGCACCAAGGAGACGATCTGCATCAATCGCACCAGTCGCAGCTCCGGCGATATCAAATTCATCTTCTTCAAGTAACCCAGGATGTTCGGCAGTCTCGCCACCAACTAATGCGACGCCAGCCTTTGCTGCACCGATCGCAATTCCTTTAACAATCTCAGCAATACGTTCTGGAATAACTTTTCCAACGGCGATGTAATCGGTCATGAAAAGTGGTTCGGCGCCACAGACAACGAGATCATCAACGACCATTGCAACGAGATCTTCACCAATCGTGTCATATTTACCCATCGCGCGAGCGATCTCGGTCTTCGTGCCAACACCATCCGTTGATGTTGCAAGAAGTGGACGCTTCATATCTTTTAGTGCCGATACATCGAAGAGTCCAGCAAAGCCTCCAATATCGCCAACAACTTCTGGGCGACGTGCCTTAGCAAGATGGGCCTTCATTAATTGAACGGCGCGATCTCCTGCATCAATATCAACGCCAGCTTCTGCATAGGTACTCACTCGTAGTGGCTCACAATTTCGAGCAGGTTCTTGCCATTGGAAATATCGGCTGGAATCTCAATGGGATAAGTACCAGAGAAACAAGCAGTACAGAG
>DAINQZ010000028.1:2696-3783 GCA_036742235.1 Candidatus Nanopelagicaceae bacterium
CGAATACCGAGTTGGCGGATCGTCTGACTTGGTTGAATAAAGGTACGACCGACATAAGAGTTCTTCACAAGACCCGCGCCATATGGAATTCCAGATGCGCGGGCATAACCAACTGCGGCAGGTGTGCCCGATTCCGGAACCGGAATAACTAAGTCAGCCTCAACCGGATGTTCTTTCGCAAGTTGTTCTCCAACCGCGACGCGAGTGGCGTGGACATTGCGACCAGCAATCGTTGTGTCGGGACGTGCAAGATAGACATATTCGAAGATACAACCCTTTGGTGTTGCCTCTGCCCAGCGATAACTGCGTAGGCCTTCTGCATCAACTGCAACAAATTCACCAGGTTCGATCTCGCGAACATATGACGCACCGACGATATCGAGTGCTGCAGTTTCTGAAGCGAAGACCCAACCATTATCAAGTTTTCCTAATACGAGTGGACGTACGCCATGTGCATCGCGTGCGGCATAAAGTGTCTGCTCATCCATGAAGACGAGTGAGAATGCGCCCTTCAACATCGGCAAGACCTTCATCGCTGCAACCTCAAATGATTCGCCCTCTTGCGATGCGATCAACGCGGTCATGATCTCGGTATCAGTTGTTGCGTGATTGCCGTGTTCGTCATAACCCGGAACATTCTTCGCTAAGAACTCTGCAAGATCACCGGTGTTCGTCAGATTTCCATTGTGTGCCAAAGCAAGAGTGCCGTGGTTTGTCGCACGAAGTGTTGGTTGGGCATTGTTCCAATTGGAAGATCCAGTGGTGCTGTAACGACAGTGGCCAACAGCGAGGTTTCCGGTCAATGTCGCGAGATCGCTCTCGGTGAAGACCTGAGAGACCAGACCCATATCCTTATAAACAAAGATGCGATCGCCATCAGATGTTGCGATACCGGCCGACTCTTGGCCACGGTGCTGGAGTGCATAAAGACCATAGAAGGTGAGCTTTGCGACCTCTTCACCTGGCGCCCAGACTCCAAATACGCCGCACTCATCCTGTGGCATGTGCTCTTCCGCGAAGAGCTCGTGCGTTAAACGTCCATCGGGGCGGCGGCTCATTGGGTAATCCTAATCTTTTCGAAGAGGGG
>DAINQZ010000028.1:3883-7929 GCA_036742235.1 Candidatus Nanopelagicaceae bacterium
TTCACCTTCGCCATGATCACTGGATCTCTCATGTTGTAGGTCTCTGATTCTTAACCGAAGAGCTTTGGGAAGGTCTCGGTAAATGCAGTACGAAGTTCGGTGAGCGCAATAGTCGCATCGTTAATCACGAGTGCATCTCCACCTGTAACACCGACCTTATGGAATGGAACACCGTGTGTACCCGCGAGAGCATCGAGTGCTGCAACATCAGATGGCTTCACTGCCACAACAACGCGACCAGGAGTCTCCGCGAAGAGTCCAGCAGTTACTCCACCAGGAATGTACTGCGCTGGTAGATCGATAGTCGCACCAATATTGCTCTTCAAAACCATCTCAGAGATAGTCGCTGCAAATCCACCATTGCTGATGTCATGCGCTGCTGCAAAGAGTGATTGACCTTCAAGGAGCAACTTTACGAGTCGCGTCTCTTGATCGATATCTGGAGTCGGAGCGTGATCACCCATCTGACCATGTAAGTGTGCCCACTCTGATCCACTGAAGTTATCGTCAGTATTTCCAAGTTGAATAAGTTCAAGTCCAGCTTCTGCAAAGGCCATCGATGTACGAGTGCGAACATCCTCGATCACGCCGAGGACGCCGACAACTGGAGTTGGCAGAATCGCGACCTTCCCAGTCTGGTTGTAGAACGAGACGTTTCCACCTGTGACTGGAAGTCCCATTTCAAGGCAGATATCTGCGAGGCCGCGTACGGTCTCTGCAAAGGTCCACATCACGCCTGGATCTTCAGGGGATCCGAAGTTCAAACAGTTAGTAATTGCCAATGGTTTTGCACCCGATGTAGCGATATTGCGGCAGGACTCCAAGAGCGCCAACTTCACGCCGTTATAAGGATCCAAGTAGCTCCAACGCGCATTCGCGTCGGTCGAGATCGCAACACCCAAGTGAGTCTGCTCATCGATTCGGATCATGCCTGAATCTTCAGGTTGAGCAAGGATGGAATTGCCCTGAACATACTTATCGTATTGCTTGGTAACCCAAGACTTATCAGCGATATTTGGTGCAGCCATCAACTTCAGAACTGCAGCCTTGATTGCATCTGGAGTTTCAATCGTATCAAGTACAACTGGCTTGAGCGCATCGAGATAATCAGGACGAGTCATCGGACGAGTAAGAACTGGGCCATCGTGAGCGACGGTGCGAGGCGGAACATCGACGATCAATTCACCATTGAAGGTGATGTGAAGACGATCTCCTGATGTAACTTCACCAATAACAGTTGCTGTGACATCCCACTTGCGGCAGATTGCCATAAAGCGAGCGAGCTTGCTTGGTTCGATAATCGCACACATGCGCTCTTGTGACTCTGACATCAAGATCTCTTCAGGTGAGAGTGATGGGTCGCGCAGTGGAACTTTCTCGAGTTGAACGTTCATGCCACCAGTGCCAGCAGATGCAAGTTCTGATGTAGCGCATGAGATTCCAGCGGCACCAAGATCTTGAATACCGACAACTAAATCTTCAGCGAAGATCTCGAGTGAACACTCGATCAATACCTTCTCTGCAAATGGATCTCCGACCTGCACTGCAGGGCGCTTCGTTGGCTTTGAAGTATTGAAGGTTTCAGAGGCGAGAATCGATGCGCCGCCGATTCCATCGCCACCAGTCTTTGCTCCAAAGAGAACGACTAAATTGCCGGCGCCATGGGCCTGGGCCAACTTGATATCTTCGTGGCGCATAACGCCTACACAAAGGGCATTAACTAAAGGGTTTCCGGCATAGGTCTCATCGAAGACGATCTCGCCGCCGATATTTGGTAGACCCAAGCAATTGCCGTATCCACCGATACCTGCGACAACGCCAGGTAATACTCGGCGAGTATCAGGTGCATCGGCCTTACCGAAACGAAGTGGATCCATCACGGCGATTGGACGAGCGCCCATCGTCAAAATGTCGCGAACGATTCCACCAACACCAGTTGCTGCGCCTTGATACGGCTCAACGAAGGATGGGTGGTTATGTGATTCGGCTTTAAAGGTAACGGCATAGCCCTGACCGATATCGACAACACCAGCATTCTCACCAATACCAACAAGAAGGGCATCAGACTTTGGCGCTTTCTCACCGAATTGCTTCAAATGAACCTTGGAAGACTTGTAAGAACAGTGCTCAGACCACATCACTGAATACATCGCGAGCTCGGATCCAGTTGGGCGACGACCAAGGATTCCCTTGATCTTCTCGTACTCATCAGCTTTCAGGCCGAGTTGTTCGAAAGGTAATTCGAAATCCGGTGTTGAAGCTGCGTTCGCGACGGTATCAAGTGCCATTACTTCACCATCGCATTCAAAACTGATGTGAAGAAGGTCAGACCATCTTTACTTGGTCCAGTGAGTAAATCGATCGCATGTTCTGGATGCGGCATCAAGCCGACAACATTTCCGCGCTTATTAGTGATACCAGCAATTCCGGCGCGAGATCCGTTGGGATTTACTCCAACATAGCGAGCAATGACGCGACCTTCTGATTCAAGTTCATTCAAAGTTGCATCATCACAGTTGAAGTTGCCTTCAGCATTCTTCATTGGGATCACGATCTCTTGACCAGCGGTAAAACCATTGGTCCACATCGTGCTGTTGTTCTCAATCTTTAAGGTCTGATCGGTGCACAAGAAGTGCATATCAGCATTACGTGTCAGGGCCCCTGGCAACAAGTGGGCTTCGGCAAGGACCTGGAAACCATTGCAAATGCCTAGTACTGGGAAGCCATGCTCGGCTGCGATGATGATCGACTTCATGATCGGAGCCTTCGCCGAGATTGCGCCACAACGTAGGTAATCACCGTATGAGAATCCACCTGGAAGAACTACTGCATCAACATGCTTGAGATCATCTGATCCATGCCAGAGCGAGACTGGCTCGGCGCCGGCATATTCAACTGCGCGAGCTGCATCGCGATCATCGAGAGTGCCTGGGAAGGTAACAACTCCAACCCGCATTACTTCTCAACCTTTACAACAAAAGTTTCGATAACAGTATTTGCCAAGAATTCTTCAGCAGCCTTCTCGACATCGGCGAGCATCGCTGGAGTTGGTTCGCCTGCTACTTCAATCTCAAAGCGCTTACCCTGACGCACTGATTGTGCGAAGGTAAAGCCGAGACGTGGGAGTGCATTGCCGACTGCTTGTCCCTGAGGGTCCAAGATTTCTGGCTTCAACATTACTTCGACGATGATCTTTCCCATTTACAGCGCCTTTCCAGTGAGCAGCGTAAAAGCTGAGTTGTAACGCTCTTGCGTCTTTGCAACAACATCATCAGGTAGTGCCGGTGGGGTGCTCTCGCGATCCCACCCAGAGTTCAATAACCAATCGCGAACGAACTGCTTATCGAAGGATGATCGGGATTGCGCATCCCAGAACCGTGAGGAATCCGGTGTTAAGGCCTCATCGCCTAGGCAGATATTACCTTCATCATCGATTCCGAACTCAAACTTGGTATCGGCGAGGATGATTCCGCGCGTGGCGGCGTAATCGTGGGCTCGGGTGTAGAGCTGGAGTGTTAGTTCACGAAGGCGTTCGGCCGCAGCGAAGCCAACGATCTCACTTGCCCGCACAAAATCAATGTTTTCGTCGTGATCGCCCATCTCGGCCTTTGTTGCTGGAGTGAAGATCGGCTCGGGCAACTTATCGCCATCCTTCAAGCCTTCAGGAAGCAAGATGCCACAAATTGATTGGCTCTTCTGATACTCAACCCAACCGCTACCGGTGATATATCCGCGAGCAACACATTCAATCGCAAACATCTTCAGCGGCTTAACGATCACAGCGCGACCGCTCACAACATCAGGGACATCTGTCGAGATGATGTGATTCGGGACGATATCTTTTAAGAAATCGAACCAGAAGAGTGAGAGCTGTGTCAGCAAGACGCCCTTATTGGGAATCTCGGTTGGCAGAATGAAATCAAAAGCCGAGATGCGATCAGAGGCGACGATCAGCAGGTGGTCAGCATCGTTTGTGTAAAGGTCACGGACCTTGCCAGAACGCAGGTGCTTCCAACCTGCAATCTCTAGCATTATCGAATAGAGCC
>DAINQZ010000028.1:8029-9655 GCA_036742235.1 Candidatus Nanopelagicaceae bacterium
GTGAGTTCTGCAGCGATCACATCTGGGAATGCACCGAACTCTTGCAAGACAGTCAAGAAGGTCTCAATCAAGCCATCGATAGCGTAAAACGCATCTGGTAGAGCCACGCGGCGAACAACGCTGCATGAGACATCGCCTTCATTCCATTGATCGCCAGCGAGTTCGCCGACCATCGAGGCATAACCACGAAGAACAACCGCCAAGCCATTGACGCGTTCGCATGAACGAGTATTCATCTTATGTGGCATTGCTGATGATCCAACTTGGCCAGCCTTAAATCCCTCGGTAACAAGTTCGGCGCCAGCCATCAAGCGAATCGAGGTCGCAAGTGATGATGGTGCGGCAGCGATCTGCACGAGCGTTGTGACGACATCAAAATCAAATGACCGCGGGTAGATCTGCCCGGTTGAATCAAGAACGCGATCAAAGCCAAGGTATGCAGCAACTTCATTCTCAAGTTTTGCATGTGCATCCTGTGAACCAAGAAGGTCGACTGAATCTTGCGCGGTACCCACTGGTCCCTTGATTCCACGGATTGGATAACGTGAGATTAAATTATCGAGACGCTCGTATGCAAAGAGCAGTTCTTCAGCAGCTGATGCAAAACGCTTACCGAGTGTGGTGATCTGTGCCGGGACATTATGTGAACGACCAGCGATTGGTTGATCGATATATTCACTTGCGCGAATACCAAGAAGTGCGAGAGCAGCAACGACGCGATCGCGAACAAGGACGAGTCCATCGCGAACCTGCATCGCTTCAATATTTTCAGTGAGATCGCGTGATGTCATTCCCGCATGGATAGCTTCATGGCCTGCGAGAGCGTTGAACTCTTCAATGCGAGCTTTTACATCGTGGCGAGTGACGCGTTCACGGGCATCAATCGATGCGAGATCGACGTTTGTGAGGACTTTTTCGTAATCTGCGATGACGGTGTCAGCGATTGCGTGGCCAAGATGGGACTGCGCCTTCATCACCGCGATCCAGAGGCGGCGCTCTGCGATGATCTTCTGTTCTGGGCTAAAGATGGCGCGCATCGCTGCTGATGCATAACGGTCAGCGAGCAGGCTCATGGGGTAATCCTATCTTTAACTCTTAGTTCCCTTTTTCGGCGATTGCCGCGTTTAGGGCGATATCACTGCGGTAATGGCTGCCGTGGAGGGTGATCCCCGAGATCACTCGGTAGGCCTTATCTCTGGCCTCGGTCAGATCGGCGCCCATGCCAGTGACTGTCAGGACTCGACCACCCGAGGACTTAACGATGGTGCCATCGGATGTAGTTCCGGCATGGAAGATCTCTGAACCTTCGATCGATTTCAGACCCATGATCGGTTCACCCACCTTTGGTGCAGCGGGATAACCCTCTGATGCCAAGACGACAGTGACCGCAGATTCATCACTCCATACAAGTGGTGGAAGATCTTTGAGATCGCGAGTTGCAGCTTTAAAGAGCAATTGCGCAAGTGGTGTCTTCAACCGTGGGATCAGAACTTGCGTCTCAGGATCACCAAAGCGCGCATTAAATTCAATGACACGAGTTCCCTTTGTAGTGAGCGCAAGACCGGCATAGAGCAGACCAACAAATGGTGTTCCGCGGGCAGCCATCTCGGCGATCGTTGGTTTCAA
>DAINQZ010000028.1:9755-13653 GCA_036742235.1 Candidatus Nanopelagicaceae bacterium
TTCTTTGCGAAATCCTTTGATCCTTCGATCGCAGCCGCGGCTTGTGATGGGCCAAAGACCGGGAAACCAGCCTTGCGCAGGTCATCAGCTAAGCCTTGTACCAATGGCTTTTCAGGGCCGATCACGACCAGATCGATACCTAATTGCTGTGCTAACGCGATAACCGCATCGTTCTCGTCGGTATTGATCTGATGACAGGTTGCGATTGCCGCAATGCCAGGGTTGCCTGGAGCGACGTGGAGTTCTTCTAATTCAGGATCTCTAAGTAGTCCGGTTGCGAGTGCATGTTCGCGCCCGCCAGAACCAATCAGCAGAACCTTCAAATGAGGGACCGAACTGAGATCGTCTGATCGCGGCCTGGGCCAACGCCGATCGCTGACATTGGAGCGCCAGAGATATCTTCAAGGAACTTCACATAGGCGCGAGCATTTGCAGGCAGATCATCGAGTGAACGAGCTGCAGAGATATCGCACATCCAACCAGGTAGATATTCGTAGATCGGCTTGGCATGGTGGAAATCAGATTGTGATGCAGGAAGTTCTTCGACGCGGACGCCATCGATCTCGTATGCAACGCAGACTGGAATCTTCTCCCAGGTACTAAGTACATCGAGCTTTGTTAAGAAGAAATCAGTAAGGCCGTTGACGCGAACTGCGTAACGAGCGATGGGTGCATCGAACCAACCGCAACGACGGTTGCGACCCGTGGTCACACCGACTTCACCGCCGATGGCACGAAGTGCTTCGCCATCTGCATCAAAGAGTTCGGTTGGGAATGGACCAGATCCGACGCGAGTTGTGTAGGCCTTCAAGATACCGATTGATCGAGTGATCTTGGTAGGTCCGATACCCGAACCAGTTGAAGCGCCGCCTGCTGTTGGATTTGATGAGGTCACAAATGGATATGTGCCGTGGTCAACATCGAGGAGAGTTCCTTGTGAACCTTCGAGAAGTACGACTTTATTTGCCTTTAAGGCGTTATCGAGAAGCAAGACAGTATCTGTCACATATGGACGAAGGATCTCGGCATAACCAAGGTACTCTTCTAAGACATCCTTAACGTCGATGCCCTTGCGATTGAATACCTTGATCAATACCTGATTCTTGTCGCGCAATGCGCCCGAGATCTTCTGTTCGAGAATTGACGGATCGAAGAGATCTTGGACTCGGATACCGATGCGATTGATCTTATCTGCGTAGGCAGGTCCGATTCCGCGGCCGGTTGTTCCAATCTTGTTATTACCCAAGAAGCGCTCTGAAACTTTATCGATAGTGCGGTGATACGGAGTGATGAGGTGCGCGTTAGTCGAGATCTTCAATTTAGAAGTATCGATACCGCGTTCATTCAGACCTTTAATCTCTTCGAGTAAAACAGAAGGATCGATCACAACACCGTTGCCAATGACAGGTACAACGTTCGGGCTGAGGATTCCAGAAGGAAGAAGGTGGAGGGCATACTTCTGGTCACCGATGACTACGGTGTGGCCGGCGTTATTTCCGCCTTGATAGCGCACAACATAATCAACCTGATCACCAAGAAGATCGGTCGCTTTACCTTTACCTTCGTCGCCCCATTGGGCACCGACGAGTACGAGAGCTGGCATAGTCGCAGATTACTTCGAGAGAGACGTGCCGGTTGAGCGAAGGTCTTCGCAAGCAACTCCGACACGAGCAGCGATACCGGCTTCAGCAGCCTTACCCCATGCACGTGGATCGTATGCCTTCTTATTACCGACTTCGCCATCGATCTTTAGTACGCCGTCGTAGTTCTTGAACATGTGCTCAACAACTGGACGGGTGAATGCATATTGAGTATCAGTATCGATATTCATCTTGATGACGCCGTAATCAAGTGATTCGCGGATCTCTGAAAGTAGTGAACCAGAACCACCGTGGAAGACGAGATCCATTGGCTTTGCGCCTGCTGGAAGACCAAGCTTTGCAGCTACTGCATCCTGAAGTGTGCGCAAGATCTTTGGCTGGAGAACGACGTTACCTGGCTTGTAAACACCATGGACGTTACCGAAGGTTGCTGCAACCATGTAACGAGCATCTGCTTCATTACCCAAAGTTTCGAGAGTAAGGAGAGCATCTTCTGGTGTTGAGTAGAGCTTGGCATCGTGCTTTGCTTCAATGCCATCTTCTTCGCCACCGACGACGCCGATTTCAATTTCAAGGATGGTGCGAGCTGCCTTCGACTTCTCGAGGAGCTCCTTCGCAACCTTCATGTTCTCGGTCATATCTACTGCTGATCCATCCCACATGTGTGAGTTGAAGAGTGGCTTCTGACCTGACTTGATGCGATCTGCGCCAATTGCGAGAAGTGGACGCATGAAGCCATCGAGCTTCTCTGCTGGGCAGTGATCGGTGTGGAGAGCAATATTGACGTTGTAATTCTTTGCAACGATGTGTGCATATTCAGCGAGCGCAACTGCGCCATCGACCATGTTCTTTACAGTCGAACCCGAAAGGTACTCCGCGCCGCCCCAAGAGATCTGGACGATGCCATCAGACTCTGCCTCTGCGAATCCACGGATTGCACCGATCAGCGTCTGTGAAGATGAGACGTTAATTGCTGGGTAGGCAAAGGCGCCAGCCTTCGCACGGTCCAACATCTCGGCATAAATTTCGGGGGTTGCAATTGGCATTTCAGATCTCCTTGATCCCAGTCTCAGTGATGAGAAAATTCGCGTAAGTATCTAGCGAGACGCGTCATTGGGTCGCAGGCTTACGGCTAATCCCACCATATTTCGGGGCGGATTGGAATTCGGGCAGGTTAGAAGCCGATCTTGGTCAAGAGGCGGTCAAGCCCCAAGAGCCCAAAATTGGAGTGAAGCAGGGTCTGGCTAGCCTTGGCCACAAGCTTGACCCCGGTGCTCAGCAGGTGCAGGTGTGAAGCTGCTGTTACGAGACGCATCCACCACATATCTCTTTTCTCCTCTCTTGTAGTCGCATATCTATCTCGGATGGTTCCGAGTGATCTCAACGTCTGGGAAGGTACAACTGCAATCTGGAAGAAATTAGAAGTGAAAAGCCATAGTGTGGATAAGTCATGGCTGGTAATCTCGAAATATGAGTAGCGAAGAGATTTCAAACCTCGGCACTGAGAGCCGCACCTTCCCACCATCAGCAGCCTTTGCTGCACAAGCAAATGCTCAGCCCTCGCTCTATGACGAGGCCGGAACTGATCACACCGCGTTCTGGGAGAAGCAGGCGCACTCACTTCATTGGGAGAAGAAGTGGGATCAGGTACTCGAGTGGAATCTGCCATTTGCAAAGTGGTTTGTCGGCGGAAAACTCAACGCTTCTTATAACTGTATTGATCGCCATGTACTCGCCGGTCGCGGAGATCGCGTCGCTTTCCACTTTGAAGGTGAACCTGGCGATACCCGCACTTTGACCTACAACGACATGTTGCGAGAAGTATCTAAAGCAGCGAATGCTCTGACATCTCTCGGTGTGAAGTCTGGCGATCGCGTTGCGATTTATATGCCACATATTCCAGAAGCAGTAATCTCGATGTTAGCGTGTGCGCGCATCGGTGCCGCCCACTCTGTCATCTTCGGTGGATTTAGCGCCGACTCACTCCTCCAACGTATTCAAGATGCTGACGCGACTCTCGTCATCACCGCCGATGGTGGCTTCCGAAAAGGCGCAGCCTTCGCACTTAAGCCAGTTGTTGATGAAGCGCTCAAGGGCGAGACCAATGTTCGCAAGGTCTTAGTTGTTCAACGGACCAAGCAAGAGACTGCGTGGAATTCAGATCGCGATATTTGGTGGCACGAACTCGTTGATAACCAATCAGATCAGCATCTGGCGCAGGCTTTTGATTCCGAACACGTGCTCTTTATTCTTTACACATCTGGCACAACGGCGAAGCCAAAGGGAATCTTCCACAC
>DAINQZ010000029.1:0-2652 GCA_036742235.1 Candidatus Nanopelagicaceae bacterium
CACCGACCAAGTGTCTGCAATGCCGCCGAGACGCTTTTGGTTCACGAGGCTGTTGCTGCAACCTTTATGCCAACCGCTCTCGCTGCACTCGCATCCCATGGTGTTGTGATTCATGCTGATGCCGCTACCCAAGCAATCGCTGCTGCGCAAGGCGTCGCAGTCTCTGCTGCAACGGAAGAGAATTGGTCCACTGAGTACAACGATTTAGAGATGAACGTCGGCATCGTGAAGGATGTAGTGGCTGCTGCCGACCACATTCAGAAGTACGGCACCAATCACACCGAGGCGATCGTGACTGAAAATAGCGAGCATGCCGATCAGTTCATTGCGCTCTCTGATTGCGCAGCGGTAATGGTCAATGCTTCAACGCGCTTTACCGATGGCGAGCAGATGGGCTTTGGCGCTGAGATCGGGATCTCCAATCAGAAGCTTCATGCCCGCGGCCCAATGGGTCTCGAGCAGATGACGACCACAACCTGGATTGTTCGGGGCACTGGCCAGATCAGATAAGATTGCCGAATGGCCGCTATCTCACGAGAAGAAGTAGCGCATTTAGCGCGACTAGCTCGCATCGAAATGACCGATGCCGAACTAGATCATCTCGCCTCTGAAATGGATCTGATCCTTGAATCAGTATCTCGAGTTCAGGGCGTCGCAGGTGCCGATATTCCACCAACATCCCATGCGATCGCGATGCAGAATGTAATGCGCCCCGATGTTGTAGTCCCAAGTCTCACTCCCGAAGAAGCGCTCTCTGGTGCACCAGCACGAGAAGACGATCGCTTTAAAGTCCCACAGATTTTAGGTGAAGAGTGAGCGAGCAGATTATTCATCAGACTGCGGCACAGATGTCAGCCGATCTTGCCAGCGGTTCGGTCACTGCCGTTGAATTAGCGAGCGCACACTTTGATCGCATTGCCGCAGTAGATGGCGATGTTCATGCCTTTCTTCATATCGATCGCGAAGGCGCACTTGCTCAAGCGAGCGCCGTTGATGCATCACGTAAGGCAGGGGAGAAGGTTCACCCACTTGCTGGTGTGCCACTTGCTCTCAAAGATGTCTTGACCCAGAAGGGCGTCCCAACCACATGTGGTTCGAAGATGCTCCAAGGCTGGCGTCCACCATATGACTCAACTGTCGTCACTAACCTGAAGAAGGCCGGCGTCGTCATCCTCGGCAAGACCAATATGGATGAGTTCGCAATGGGTTCATCAACTGAGAATTCAGCGTATGGACCAACCCATAACCCATGGGACCTCTCACGTATTCCTGGTGGATCAGGTGGCGGATCTTCTGCTGCACTCGCCGCCTTTGAAGCACCACTGGCTATCGGCACAGATACTGGTGGATCTATCCGCCAACCAGCCGCTGTCACCGGGACAGTCGGAGTAAAGCCAACATATGGCGCAGTCTCTCGCTATGGACTCGTCGCATTCTCATCCAGCCTTGATCAAGCAGGCCCATGCGCTCGTACCGTGCTCGACACTGCAATGCTCCATGAAGTTATTGCTGGCTATGACCCAAAGGATTCAACTTCTATCAACGCTCCAGTCGGCAAGATGGTCGAAGCGGCGAAGAAGCTTGATATCAAGGGTATGAAGATCGGCGTTGTGAAAGAGCTCTCTGGTGATGGTTACCAGGCTGGTGTCCTTACTCGCTTCAATGAAGCGTTAGAAGCACTTGTTGCTGCAGGCGCAGAGATCGTTGAAGTCTCAACACCAAGCTTTGAATATGCGCTCGCTGCCTATTACTTAATCGCACCATCTGAGACCTCATCGAACCTAGCTCGCTTTGACTCGATGCGATACGGCATCCGCATCGGTGATGATGGATCTCGTAGTGCAGAAGAGGTCATGAATATGACCCGCGAAGTTGGCTTCGGTAAAGAAGTGAAGCGCCGCATCATTCTCGGAACCTATGCACTCTCATCTGGTTATTACGATGCATATTACGGTTCAGCGCAGAAGGTGCGTACCTTGATCAAGCGCGATTACGAAGCAGCATTTGCGAAGGTTGATGTCCTGGTCTCACCAACCTGCCCAACTACTGCCTTTAAGATCGGCGAGAAGAGCGATGATCCACTCGCTATGTATCTCAATGACGTTGCAACTATTCCGATCAACCTTGCTGGTATCGGCGGCATGAGCTTGCCATGTGGCTTGGCACCTGAAGATGGACTCCCAGTTGGATTCCAGATCATGTCACCTGCACTTAAAGATGAGTTGATGTACCAAGTGGGCGGAACCCTTGAAGCTGCGTTGCAGTCCAAGTGGGGCAAGCCACTTTATGCATCTGCTCCTGAGTTGGCGGTGAAGTAATGGCTCTTAATTACGATCAAGCGATCGATCTCTATGAACCAACGCTTGGCCTTGAAGTCCACGTTGAACTCAATACCAATTCAAAGATGTTCTGCGGTTGTGCGACAGAGTTTGGCGCAGAACCAAATACCCAGACCTGCCCAGTCTGCTTAGGGTTGCCAGGTTCACTTCCGGTCGTGAATGCGAAGGCGATTGAGTCATCTATCCGTATCGGCCTTGCGCTGAACTGCTCTATTACGCCATTTAGCCGCTTCGCTCGTAAGAATTACTTCTATCCAGATATGCCAAAGAACTTCCAGACCTCGCAATATGACGAGCCAATCTGCGTCAATGG
>DAINQZ010000029.1:2752-10584 GCA_036742235.1 Candidatus Nanopelagicaceae bacterium
ATATGCCAAAGAACTTCCAGACCTCGCAATATGACGAGCCAATCTGCGTCAATGGTTTTCTCGATGTCACGATCGATACTGAAGAAGGCCCAAAGGTTTTCCGTGTTGAGATCGAGCGCGTTCACATGGAAGAGGACACCGGTAAGTCACTTCACGTTGGTGGCGCAACTGGTCGTATCCATGGTGCAGAACACTCATTGCTCGACTACAACCGTGCAGGTATTCCACTCGTTGAAATCGTGACCCGAATGATTCCAGGTACAGAGAAGTACGCACCTGAAGTTGCTCGTGCCTATGTAGCCGAACTCCGCGACATCCTCCGTTCACTCGGTGTATCTGATGTGAAGATGGAACAAGGATCACTTCGTTGCGATGCGAACGTCTCGATCTCACCTCGCGGTACTGGTGTACTCGGAACTCGCTCTGAGACGAAGAATGTGAACTCGCTTCGTTCGGTAGAGCGCGCAGTCCGTGGTGAAATTATTCGCCAAGCAAATCGCCTCCAAGCCGGAGAGCGGATCATTCAAGAGACTCGTCACTTCCAAGAAGAATCTGGTGAGACTCGTTCTGGTCGCTCAAAGGAGCAGGCCGAGGATTACCGTTACTTCCCAGAACCAGATCTCCTTCCTATCGTCGCTGATCCTGTATGGGTCGAAGAGTTGAAGGCAGCGCTCCCAGAGAAGCCATCGATTCGTCGTAAGAAGCTGCAAGAGGCATGGGCAGTCCCAGATAAAGAGATGGCATCAATGGTTAATGCCGAACTCTTAGATACAGTCGAAGAGACCGTGACCCTAGGCGCCGAACCAACGAAGGCTCGTAGTTGGTGGCTTGGTGAGATCTCACGTCTTGCGAACGAGAAGGCTGTCGCTCCAACATCGTTGATCCAACCATCTGAAGTCGCTGAAATCATTGCCCTTATTGCATCCGGTGAACTCACTGACAAACTTGCTCGCCAAGTTGTTGAAGGAGTTATTAACGGCGAAGGCACACCTCGTGATGTGATCGAGAAGCGCGGCCTCAAGGTTGTCTCGGATGACTCTGCACTTATGGTTGCGATTGAAGCTGCGATTGCTGCACAACCTGAGACCGCCGAACGCGTCCGCTCTGGAAATGTTCCAGCAGCAGGTGCTCTTATCGGTGCCGTCATGAAGGCGACTGGTGGCCAAGCCGATGCCGCGAAGGTGAAAGATTTGTTGTTAAAGCATCTAGGACAGGGGTAATCATGTCTGACGAGAAGAACCCAATTAATCCAATGAAACCCCGCTCGGGCTTAGTCACTGATGGGCTAGAACGTGCACCAGCTCGTGGCATGCTCCGTGCAGTCGGCATGAAGGATGAAGATTTTAGGAAGCCACAGATCGGTATCGCATCATCATGGAATGAGATCACTCCATGCAACCTCTCACTCGATCGCCTTGCGAAGGCATCACGTAAAGGCGTTATCGATGCTGGTGGATTCCCGATGCAATTCGGAACCATCTCCGTCTCTGATGGAATCTCGATGGGCCACGAAGGTATGCACTTCTCACTCGTCTCACGCGAGGTAATCGCTGATTCAGTCGAGACTGTGATGCAGGCCGAACGTCTTGATGGCATGGTCACATTTGCAGGTTGCGATAAGTCACTACCTGGCATGATGATGGCTGCAGCACGTATCGATGTTGCGAGCGTCTTTGTTTATGCTGGATCAACACTTGCCGGCCAAGTAGATGGTCGCGATGTCACCATCATCGATGCCTTTGAAGCAGTTGGTGCATGTGCACGTGGACTCATTAGCCAAGAGAAGGTTGATGAGATTGAACGCGCGATTTGCCCAGGTGAAGGTGCCTGCGGCGGTATGTACACCGCAAACACCATGGCAGCAGTCGGTGAAGCGATTGGCCTCTCTTTGCCAGGATCAGCATCTCCAGCAGCAGTTGATCGTCGCCGCGATGATTACGCAGTAAAGGCTGGCGCAGCTGTCGTTGAGCTCATCCGCCAGGGAATTACGACCCGCGATATTTTGACGAAGAAGGCCTTTGAGAATGCGATCACTGTTGTGATGGCACTCGGTGGTTCAACGAATGCCGTTCTTCACCTTTTAGCGATCGCTAATGAGGCAGAAGTAGAACTCACACTCGCAGATTTCCAGCGCATCAGTGAGCGCACACCGCTTCTCGGAGATTTGAAGCCATTTGGTAAGTACGTCATGACCGATATCGATCGCGTTGGCGGAATCCCAGTAGTGCTTCGCGCACTTCTCGATGCTGGTTTCTTGCATGGTGATTGCCTCACAGTCACAGGTAAGACAATGGCCGAGAACCTTGCTGAACTCACACCACTCGATCCAGATGGTGATGTGCTCCATGCGATTAAGAGTCCACTCTCTGCTGGTGGCGGCATCACAATTCTTGGTGGATCACTTGCACCAGAAGGTGCAGTCTGTAAGACCGCTGGTGTCGATGTAGATAAATTTGAAGGACCAGCTCGCGTCTTTGAACGCGAACAAGCTGCGATGGCTGCACTTGAAAATGGAACGATCCAAGCTGGCGATGTCATCGTAATTCGTTATGAAGGTCCAAAGGGTGGACCTGGCATGCGCGAGATGTTGATGATCACCGGTGCAATCAAGGGTGCAGGTCTTGGTAAGTCGACCTTGCTCCTCACTGATGGTCGTTTCTCAGGTGGATCAACTGGACTCTGCGTCGGACACGTTGCACCAGAGGCAGTCGATGGGGGACCAATCGCATTCGTTCGAGATGGCGATATCGTCCGTATTGATATCACCGCCCGCACTCTTGATCTCTTGGTCGATGAGGCGACGATGGCCGAACGCCGTAAGGATTTCTCACCAATTCCTCATAAGTACAAGCGCGGTGTTCTTGCGAAGTATTCAAAGGTCGTGGGTAGCGCTTCTCAGGGAGCAGTTACTAGCTGATCCCAGTTCTGCCTCAGGGCTGCCTCTCAAATAATGAGATGTGGATCTCAGGGGTTGACTACCTCTTATCGGTCGGCGAGAATTAGCACATGACATCATCAGTGGTGATTCGAGAGCGCGCGATCTAGTCCGACTAGAACGTGCGCTACCCCTCAGTGGAAAAACTGAGGGGTTTCTCATTTACCCAGAATGTAAACCGATTGAGGCCAGCGGAAGGAGATGAATATGAGTGAAGAGATGACAGGGGCACAGGCCCTCGTGAAATCTTTGGAGCGCGCAGGCGTGGATGTCATGTTCGGTATCCCAGGCGGTGCAATCCTTCCTGCATACGACCCAATCTTTGATTCAAAGATCCGCCACATCTTGGTTCGCCACGAACAAGGTGCAGGTCACGCTGCCACAGGTTATGCGCAAGCTACTGGTCGAGTCGGCGTCTGCATCGCAACATCAGGACCTGGTGCAACCAACCTTGTTACACCACTTGCCGATGCACAGATGGACTCAGTCCCAGTCGTTGCTATCACCGGTCAGGTCTCATCAGGTGCAATCGGAACTGACGCCTTCCAAGAGGCAGATATCCGCGGCATCACCATGCCGGTCACCAAGCACAATTTCTTAGTCACCGATCCAAAAGATATTCCTCGTGCAATCGCTGAGGCATTCCATATCGCCGAGTCAGGTCGCCCAGGCGCAGTCTTGGTCGATATCGCAAAGGATGCGTTGCAGCTCAACACCACCTTTGATTACCCAAGCACGATCAACCTTGCTGGCTACAAGCCAGTGATGCATCCAGCTGCAGATGCACTTCGCGATGCTGCGGCGCTGATTGCACAATCGAGCGCACCTGTTCTTTATGTTGGTGGCGGCGTCATCAAGTCCAATGCATATAAAGAGTTGATGCTCCTTGCCGAACTCACTGGCGCACCAGTTGTCACAACGCTGATGGCACTTGGATCATTCCCAGATAGCCACCCACAACACCTCGGCATGCCAGGTATGCACGGAACTGTTGCGGCAGTAACTGCGCTTCAGAAGTCAGACCTACTCATCACATTAGGCGCACGTTTCGACGATCGCGTTACTGGAAAGCTCTCGACCTTTGCACCAAATGCGAAGGTTATTCATGCAGATATTGACCCAGCTGAGATCGGTAAGAACCGCAAGGTCGATGTCGCACTCCTCGGTGACCTCAAGAACAGCATCAATGGCTTACTTCCAGAGGTAAAGGCCGCCTTTGCAAAGAGCAAGCCAGATCTCACTGGTTGGTGGCAGACCGTCAATGAGTGGCGTGTTCAATTCCCACTCGGCTTTGATGAACCTGAAGATGGTTCGCTCTCACCACAATATGTGATCCAACGTCTTGGTCAGATCGCCGGTCCTGATGCGATCTATACCGCAGGTGTTGGTCAACATCAGATGTGGTCTTCACAATTTATTAATTACGAGAAGCCACGTACCTGGCTTAACTCTGGTGGCTTAGGAACTATGGGTTATGCAGTTCCTGCAGCAATGGGCGCGAAGGTCGGCGCTCCAGATAAAGTCGTATGGGCGATTGATGGCGATGGTTGCTTCCAGATGACAAACCAAGAGCTCGTTACTTGTGCGCTGAACAATATTCCGATCAAGGTTGCGATCATCAACAATGAATCCCTTGGCATGGTTCGCCAATGGCAGACACTCTTCTATAACCAGCGCTACTCAAATACCGAACTCCACTCAAAGCGCATTCCTGACTTTGCTAAGTTGGGTGAAGCGATGGGTTGCGTCGGTCTTCGCGCCGAGCGCAAGGAAGATGTCGATCGCGTCATCAATGAAGCGATGGCCATCAATGATCGTCCAGTAGTTATCGATTTCTCGGTTCACCGCGATGCCATGGTCTGGCCAATGGTCGCTGCTGGTGCGTCGAATGACTTGATTACAGTCGCGCGCTCTATGGCGCCGGTCTGGGATTCGCAGGAGCTCTAATGTCACAGACACATACGCTCTCAGTTCTCGTTGAAAATAGCCCAGGCGTCTTGGCACGTATCGCCTCGCTCTTCTCTCGTCGTGGTTACAACATCGACTCACTCGCTGTTGGTCCAACCGAGAACCCAGATATCTCACGCATGACGATTGTTATCGATGTAGAAGGCCATGCCCTCGATCAGGTCATCGCCCAACTCGATAAGTTGATCAACGTTATTTCGATTACTGAGTTAGATCCTATGACCTCAGTTCAGCGCGAGCTCTTGCTCGTAAAGGTATCAACGACCCCTGAGAACCGCTCTCAAGTCCTTGAAACCGTTCAGTTATTCCGTGCCAAGGTCGTCGATGTCGCACAAGATGCGGTCACAATCGAAGCAACCGGAAATGCCGAGAAGATTCAGGCACTCTTACGAGTACTTGAGCCTTACGGCATTAAGGAATTAGTCCAATCGGGGCTTGTCGCAATGGAGCGCGGGCTACGTATCACTGAGAAGTTCAATTAATCGATCGATTCACCTAAAGGAAGGCAACACCAAGTGGCAACTCAATATCATGATGAAGATGCAGACCTCTCGATCATTCAGGGGAAGAAGGTTGCTGTCATTGGCTACGGCTCACAGGGCCATGCACACGCACTAAGCCTTCGTGACAGTGGCGTCGATGTTCGCATCGGTCTCGCTGATGGTTCAGCATCAAAGGCAAAGGCTGAGGCAGAAGGCCTTCGCGTTCTCTCAGTTGCAGATGCAGTCAAAGAGTCAGATGTTGTCATGCTCCTTGCGCCAGATCACGTCCAGCGCCACATCTACAACGACTCAATTAAGCCAAACCTCAAGCCAGGTTCAGCGCTCTTCTTCGGACATGGATTTAACATCCGTTTCGGTTACATCAAGCCAGAAGCAAATATCGATGTTGCGATGGTTGCACCAAAGGGCCCAGGACACCTCGTCCGTCGCGAATACTCAGCTGGTCGTGGTGTTCCAGTACTCGTTGCTGTCGAACAAGATGCAACAGGTAATGCCTGGCCGTTGACACTCTCTTATGCAAAGGCGATCGGCGGACTTCGTGCCGGCGGTATCCTCACAACCTTCACAGAAGAGTGCGAGACCGATCTCTTCGGCGAGCAGTCAGTTCTCTGTGGTGGCGCATCACAGCTCGTTCAGTATGGCTTTGAAACTTTGATCGAAGCTGGTTACCAGCCAGAAGTCGCCTACTTCGAGTGCTTGCACGAACTCAAGCTCATCGTCGACCTCATGTACGAGGGTGGAATCGCAAAGCAGCGCTGGTCAGTATCAGATACTGCAGAATACGGCGATTATGTCTCAGGCCCACGCGTTATCGATCCAAGCGTGAAGGAGAATATGAAGGCCGTTCTCGCTGATATTCAGAATGGAACATTCGCTAAGCGCTTCATCGATGATCAGGATGCTGGCGCACCAGAGTTCAAAGCACTTCGCGCAAAGGGTGAGACTCATCCAATCGAAGCTGTCGGTCGCGAACTTCGCAAGATGATGTCATGGGTTAAGGGCAACACCAAGGATGATTACCAGGAAGGTCATGCATCCCGTGGCTAAACCCGTTGTTTTAATTGCAGAAGAACTAAGTCCTGCCACCATGGAGGCGCTTGGTCCAGATTTTGAAGTCCGTCATTGCAATGGCGCAGATCGCGGTGAACTTCTTGCAGCACTTGCTGCTGGAGTCGATGCCGTCTTGATCCGCTCGGCAACGAAGATGGATGCCGAAGCAATTGCAGCAGCGAAGGGTTTGAAAGTTATCGCCCGCGCTGGTGTTGGTCTCGATAACGTTGAGATCCCTGCAGCAACTGCGGCTGGCGTCATGGTCGTTAACGCACCAACATCAAATATCGTTTCAGCGGCCGAACTTGCGATCACACTCTTGCTCGCATCTGCACGTTTTGTCTCACCTGCACATGCGGCACTTCGCAATGGCAAGTGGGCACGTTCAAAGTACACCGGCGCTGAGATCTTCGAGAAGACACTCGGCATCGTTGGCTTCGGTCGTATCGGCCAATTAGTTGCTGCTCGCATGCAGGCATTTGGCATGGATGTCGTTGCTTACGATCCTTACCTCGCTCCTGCTCGCGCTGCTCAACTCAATGTTCGACTCGTCGATCTCGATGAGCTCCTTCGCGTCTCAGATTTCATCACTATCCACCTGCCAAAGACCAAAGAGACTGCAAACCTCATTGGCGAAGAGGCGCTGAAGAAGGTAAAGCCAACAGTGCGCATCATCAATGCTGCTCGCGGTGGTGTCCTCGATGAGGCTGCGCTCTATACCGCCCTTAAAGAGGGCCGAGTAGCTGGTGCCGGACTTGATGTATTTGCGACCGAACCATGCACAGATTCACCACTCTTTGAACTCGACAATGTCGTAGCGACACCGCACCTTGGCGCATCTACTGATGAGGCCCAAGAGCGCGCTGGTATCGCTGTTGCAGTATCAGTTCGTAAAGCACTTGCTGGCGAACTCGTTCCCGATGCAGTGAATGTAAAGGGTGGAGCGATTCACGAAGAGATCCGTCCAAGCCTGCCGCTCGTCGAGAAGATGGCTCAACTTGCAACGACTCTTGGTGGCGAACTGCCAGCAAGCATCAGCGTGCATGTTCGTGGCGATATCTCGGAATACGACTCTTCAATCTTGGCGACAAGTGCTCTCAAAGGCGCACTCATTGCAGTTGGCTCTGAAGATGTCACATATGTCAACGCACCAGGACTTGCAGCAGAACGTGGCGTTACCTCAACAGTTGATACCGATCCAGAGTCACCGCTCTATCGCAGCATGATCTCGTTGCATGCAGCACTTCCTAATGGCAAGAGCATTATCGTGGATGGAACTCTGATGGGTATCCGCAAAGTTGAGAAGATCATCGCAATCGACAAGTTCGATCTCGATCTTCCACCAACTGCAAACCTACTCTTCCTCCGTTATGGCG
>DAINQZ010000029.1:10684-13173 GCA_036742235.1 Candidatus Nanopelagicaceae bacterium
AAGTTCGATCTCGATCTTCCACCAACTGCAAACCTACTCTTCCTCCGTTATGGCGATCGCCCAGGTGTTGTTGGTGCCGTCGGTAGCGTTCTTGGAAAAGCTGGCGTCAACATTGCAGGAATGCAGGTTGCTCGTGATGTTGAAGGTGGCGAAGCGCTTATGGCGATCACCGTCGATTCATCTATCTCAGCTGACGTTCTCTCTGCAGTTGCGAAAGAGACTGGTGCTGACTTCGTTCGTTCAGTGAACTTGGTTTCATAATGGCTGCTTATAAATTAGCGGTCATCCCCGGCGATGGCATCGGACCCGAGGTTGTCGCTGAAGGACTCAAAGTATTAGATGTTGTTGCTGCAAAGCATGGCCTCACCTTTGAGAAGACCGAGTATGAGCTCGGCGCTAAGTACTGGCATAAGACCGGGGAGACCCTGCCGGATGCAGTAATGGCTGACTTGGCTAAGGCTGATGTCATTCTCCTTGGCGCAGTCGGAGATCCATCTGTCCCAAGCGGAGTGCTCGAACGCGGCCTCTTGCTCAAGCTCCGCTTCGCCTTCGACCACTTCATCAACTTGCGCCCAACCAAGCTCTATCCAGGAGTCGCATCACCACTTCGCGATCCAGGTGAGGTCGACTTTGTCGTTGTCCGTGAAGGAACAGAAGGTCCGTATATCGGAGCTGGTGGCGTACTCGCCCTTGGCACCGAGAATGAGATCGCAACGGAAGAGAGCATTAATACTCGTCGCGGCGCAGAACGAACCATTCGTTATGCCTTCGAACGTGCGATGGAACGTCCTCGTAAGAAGGTGACACTTGTTCATAAGAACAATGTCCTTACTCGTGCTGGAAGTCTTTGGACTCGCGCCTTCAATGATGTCGCAAAGGAGTATCCATCGATCACGACGGATTACATCCACGTCGATGCAGCTGCTATGTTCTTTGTTACTCAACCACATCGCTTCGACGTTGTCGTCACAGATAACCTCTTCGGTGACATCATTACTGATATCGCAGCAGCGATCAGCGGTGGCATCGGTCTTGCCGCTTCAGGCAATATCAACCCAACCCGTAAATTCCCATCGATGTTTGAGCCGATCCATGGATCAGCGCCAGATATCGCAGGTAAGCAGTTAGCAGATCCAACAGCAACAATCTCATCGGTTGCCATGATGTTGACCCACCTTGGTCATCATGAGGCTGCTGCAGAGATTGCCGCAGCTGTCACTCGCGATCTTGAAACTCGCGGTGGCGTAAAGCGCAGCACTGCTGAAGTCGGCACTGCGATAGCAGAATCACTTAAAGGTTAGTAGGTAGCCATGAAGATCAACCTCACTCCCAACCAGAAGCCTGTCAGCGATGCAGATCGCACTGCAAAGATTGCTGAAGGCGGATTCGGTAAGCACTACACCGACAATATGGTCGTTGCAGAGTGGAGCGAGGCAGCTGGCTGGCAGGATGCGGTCTTAAAGCCTTATGGTCCGATCACTTTGGATCCAGCAACTGCGGTCTTTCATTACGGCCAAGAGATCTTCGAAGGTATGAAGGCCTATACCCAGCCTGATGGTTCGATCAGCCTCTTCCGCCCACAGGCCAATGCCGAACGCTTCGCACGAAGTGCAGCTCGTTTGGCACTACCTGAGATGCCGGTGGATTTCTTCGTTGAGACAGTCGAAGCGTTGGTGAAGCAGGATCGCAATTGGGTCCCAACTAAGGTTGGCGAATCGCTCTACATTCGCCCATTCATGATTGCGACTGAAGTCGGACTTGGTGTTCGCCCAAGTAATAAGGCGATGTATCTGTTGATTGCGACTCCAGCATCTGCATACTTCAATCCTTCAAAGGCAGTCACCGTCTGGATCAGCACCGAATATGTTCGCGCTGCACCTGGCGGAACTGGTGAGGCAAAGTGCGGTGGCAATTACGCAGCATCACTAGTTGCACAGAAGCAAGCCGCAACTCAAGGTTGCGATCAAGTTGTCTGGCTCGATGCCAATGAACGTCGCTGGGTTGAAGAGATGGGTGGCATGAACCTTTACTTCGTAAAGGGAAGTGGTGCTAACGCAACCATCGTCACACCAAAGCTCACCGGCACACTTCTTCCAGGTATCACCCGCGATTCGATTCTGACTGTCGCTGCAGATCTTGGTTATAAGGTTGAAGAAGTCATGCTCTCGATCGATGATTGGCGCGATGGCGTTGCATCAGGTGAGATCACTGAGATCTTCGCATGTGGAACTGCCGCTGTTGTCTCACCGATCGGGGCAGCAAAGAGCGCGCATGGCACATGGACAACAGGTGATGGCAACCCTGGTCCGATCACTGGTCAGATCCGCGAGACGCTCCTTGGAATTCAGCATGGCACGATTGAAGATAAGCACGGCTGGAACAAGCGAGTCTGCTGATGCCAGTATCCGATAACTTCCATATCTACGACACCACACTTCGCGATGGTGCGCAGCAAGAGGGACTGAACCTCTCGGTTCACGACAAGATTG
>DAINQZ010000030.1:0-8567 GCA_036742235.1 Candidatus Nanopelagicaceae bacterium
GAGGCTGCTGGCCGCTAAAGATTTATCTCAAGCTTTAAACGAAGACTGCCGCCTCGATCTCTCGATGGCGGCAGTTTCTGTAAATCAGTAGTGATTAGTCGAGCTGTGCGAGACGCTCTTCCTTTGTAGGCATCTTGAAGTACGAAGATCCCTGTGACCAGAAGATCGCCATCGGAATAATTCCGAGTGCAACAGTTCCAACTCCGACGTAGAGTGCAAGTTTCGAGAGCGTTGGAATCACCTTAACTAAAACTGCAATTAAGAATAATCCAGAGAGTCCTGGCCAGAGTCCAACCATGAAGAAGGTCTTGAAATCTCGACGTAAGTATCGGCGATACAAGACAATCACAGAAATTGCAGCGAGCGCGTAGTAGAAGCAGATCTGAATTCCGATCGCCGCAACGCCAGCATTCGCAATGTCATTAACCTTCTTAACGAACTGAGATCCGATAAAGAAGGCAAGGACAAAGACAGTTGTAAAGAGAGTTGCGTTCCAAGGTGTCTTAAAGCGCTTGTGGACTCGACCAAATGAAGGTGGCATAGTCGAATCCCGACCCATAGAGAAGAGAGTTCTGGTTACTTGGATCATCTGGGTTTCGATAGTAGCCACTGTTGAGAGCAAGACCGAGACAATAATGAACTTGCCAACCCAGCCCGGAACGAGCACTGCTGCGAAGTCGCTGAGGATGCTACTACTCGAGGAGAGTGTCGCATCACTCAAGACCATATTGATGGCTACGAGAGTGAGCAAGAAGGTGAACATGACAAAGAGGACACCGACGATTCCACCCTTACCGGCTGTGGAATCTCCATCCTTTGTCTCTTCGTTGAGGTTTGCGGTGACATCCCAGCCCCAATAGAAGAATGCGCCAGATACTGCACCGATCAAGATCGCGCTCAAACCGTGTGCTGCGATGTACTTAGCATCAAAGGCATGACTTGAACCCAAGACATCAGACGGGGTTGCATATGACTTAATGCTTCCAAATGAGAACCAGCTCATGGAGAAGCGGTGCGTGTGTGGGTGGTGTAGCAGAGCGATAATGTCAAAGATCCACAATAATCCGAGTTCAATCACTGTCATCACGACTTGAGCTTTTGCGGTGAACTTAATGCCGTAGGCGATAATTCCCACCATAGCGATAAAGATGATTGCACCAACCAGAGTCGTCCAGTGAACGTTACTGATGATCTTGTCATTAGTTGTAAAGAGTGAGAGCAAACCTGTAGAGGCCGGAACCGTTGAGACAAGTCCAAAGATGATAGAGGCTGTCACAAGGGACCAGCCTGCTAAATACCCGAGGACCGGGTGGAGGGCGTTTCGGACCCACACATATGTAGCACCAGCATTGGTACGGTGTTTACTCATGTAGTGGAATGCGACCACCACACCAAACATTGCAATACCTGAATAAAAGAGTTCGCCTGGTCCGAATAATCCGACTGTAACAGCGAGAGTGACTGTCGTTGCTGCAATGGAGTAAGCAGGAGCAGATCCTGCGATTCCCATAATGACAGATTCAAAGAGTCCTAAGACATTTGAAGCGAGCTTATGCTCGTGGTTTTCTTGGTTTTGTGGTGTGCTTGACATGAGTTGACCTCCAAGTTGGAGAGGGCATCCGAAGAAGCGTGAACAGATACAAGGAGAACCGTACTACCCTTGAAATCTGAGGCAAGCCCGATTGGGGCTTTTTGGTGAGAAGTTTTAAGCCACTCTTTTGGAGAGCACGATCTTCTTCTGCACCAAGGCGGCCGAGAGCAGGACGAGAGCGCCACCGAAGAGCTGGGAGATCTTGAAGGGCTCATTGAGGAGCCAGATGCCCAGCACTGTAGCCACCACGGGAGTTATGTAAGTGACGGTGCTCGCCACGGCGCTACCTGCCAGGCGAACGTTTCGGAAGTGCCAGATATAGGCGAAGCCAGTGCCTACCGCTCCGAGTGCCAGCATTCCCCACACAGATTGAGCAGTCCATGGTGCTTGAGTAACTCCACCCAGGAGAGCAAAGGGGGCGAGCAAAACCGCTGCAGAAATTATTTGGCCAGCGGCTAATGCAGTCGAGCTGTAATCGAGTTGGGCAACGAAGCGCTTTGAATATGGTGCAGAGATTCCATATAAAAATGTTGCGAGTAGAAGTCCGGCGATTGCCTTGCCATCATTTCCATGAAGTCCGGTAAGTGCGCCCGTCAAAATTGCGATTCCAAGGAAACCGACAACTACGCCAAGCATCTGATCGCGATTGATCTTCTGCTCTCTAAATCCGAATGCGATGACAACAACTGTCATGAGTGGGGTTGTGGCATTCAATAATCCTGCCATAACGCTGCTCACATGTGTTTCGCTTACTGCAAAGAGATAACCAGGGCCGGCGTTTAAAAGAAAAGCCACGACTGCAAGATGGAACCAATGCTTCCACTGGTTTGGCAATTTTGTCTTCGTTGCAAGTGAATACCCGAGGAGAGCAAGAGCGCCGATAGAGCAGCGCATGAAGGCAACACCTACTGGAGTGAGACTCTGTAGTCCCCACTTGATAAAGAGGAATGAACTACCCCAGGTAATACCGAGTGCAATAAAACCTGGGAGCCAAGAACTCTTCGAAAAGGTGAAACTTTTACTCACAGAACAATCTCTTCAATATCGAAGGTCGAGCGATCGATAATGAGTGCGCGGTGATTTTCGATCAAGGTCCACCCCGCTTGATCCCAACCTGAAGATGCAACTAATACCCCATCAGCGTTCTTGCGGTAATAAAGGTCGTAGTAGGCCTCGGTCTCCCCTGGCGGGATCCGCTTGTATGTGTGCTCATTGATGATGATCAACTGGTGTGGCGTTAAAAGCATCGCATTAAGGCTTGAATAATCGCACTTTTCGCGGATTAACCTGATCGCAGCCGCAACTCCTTCGACCAGTCCTACCTTGCGAATCTCGGTGAGGATGGTCGCCAAGTAGCGCTCACTATCAGTCGTTCCGCGAAGACTATCCAAGAGATCTTTATCTATGAATGAGTCCATCGCTGTGGCTGGAAGAACGCCACCGTTATGAATAAAAGAGTATTCGCCGTGGGTGAATGGATGGGTGTTGCCTTCAACGACTGGAAGTCCTGCTGTTGCCCATCGGAAATGTAGAAGTGCACCATTGCTCTTATTATCTTGCGAAGCGCGCTTAAATGCATCGCTCTCACTTGCCTGAATCGGCTCGACAATCAACTTAGGTGTTGTGGTGCCCGCTTCAAGTTCTGCAATTCCCCAACCATCGCGGTGGAAGGCCGAGAGGGCAGCAAAATCTTCAAAGCGTGGACCAGTAAATTCAGAGATGGAAACATCTCTTCCTGATACATACCCCATTAAACGGCACATCTACTTTTCCTCTCCGTGCGAGATGAGGGATCCCCATCGTTGGATTGTTGGTTTCCAGAGTGCAAAAAGCTCACTCTCCAGTGCTAAGAATTCAGATTCAATTCCCGACTTGCCAGATGTCTTGTAAGCATTGTCAGCGTGTTCCTCCCAGATTCGAATAATTTCGACATCAACTTCTGGGTGGAACTGAACCGCATAACTCTTACTGCCAAAGCGATAAATCTGATTGGCGCACAGTGGCGAACTTGCAAGTGTTACTGCACCCGCTGGCAATGTACTGACAAGATCTTCATGCCATTGGGTTGCAGGAACGCCAGATCCAAAGTCAAAGACAGGATCTTCGACCCCCGTTGGAGTAATTGTGTAGACACCGATTTCAGGAGTTGAGGCGCGACTGACGGTCCCCCCAAGTGCCGCTGCAACCAACTGAGCACCTAAGCAGATTGCAAAGATGGGGATATCGCGGGCCGCTGCATCAGCGAGCATTGCTCGTTCATTAGCAAGCCAAGGCGCGATGTGGTCATCAAGAGCCCCCATGTGACCGCCAAGGGGCATGAGCGCATCGATATCAGCTGGCACAGTTGTTGGCACAACTTCGCCCTTGTATGCGTGAAGCACAACAATCTCATGACCTTGTTCTTCTAACCACTTTCCAGCTAGGCGCGGTGGATCGGTCTCATCGTTTTGAATGGCGAGGATGCGCATAGGAGCAGTATTCCTTATTCCCTCTCTAATACAAGAAAACCCCCTCGGGCTAACCTGAGGGGGTCTAGAACTTGTCGAGCTCCTAGGGGTTAGATCGTGTGATCTGTCGCCTCTACGAACTCTTCTTCAGTGAAGTAAGAGAGATCATCGAAATCATCATCACCAGCGGTGAGGATATAGACAATAACGATACCGATGACCGCACCAATTACTTCGGCGGCAATGAAGTTCAAACCAGATTTCCATTCGATTCCTGCTGGTGCATTTGTGAACATGCGTCCAAGGACTGCTGCTGGGTTAGCGAATCCAGTTGAAGCCGAGAAGAGATAGCCGGCACCGATCCATGCTGGGATTGCAATCGCTGCAAGGTGATCGTTGTACTGGTGGATCAAGAGCTGAAGGATGATGATGAGTCCAGCTGTAACCACTGCCTCTGAGACATAGAAGTTCATGCCCTTGAGTGCATTAGTCGATTGCACGATTGCGTGCTGCTTGAACATGTAGTTAGCAATAATGACTCCGACAACGCCACCAGCAAGCTGAGCAACGATATAGGTAACAAACTCTGCAACATCGAGACGCTTTGCTACAAACTCAGCAAAGGTCACAACTGGGTTGAAATAGCCACCGCTGATGGATCCGAAGACAAAGATGATGCAACCGAGCGCGAAGACGGTGGCAAAAGTGTTGCCAAGTAATCCAACGAGGGAATCCTGTGTGCGGATCCCGGCCCAGAAGGATGAACCGACGACTGCGGTCAGGAGAAGTGCGGTTCCGAGGAACTCTGCGAATACTTTACGTAGTAGATGTGTCATGCCGTAATTATGAAGGGCGGCAATGATTACCGAGGGGTTCAACGGCGCCATTGTCACCGCGTGTTGCCCTCGCTACGCGTGAATCAGCAGCGCGATCCAAAGATTCACGCAGAATTTACTGCTATGTGGCCTGCATTGGGCTGGGTAGAATTGACTCATGGAACTGCAGAAGGTCATTCTCTATTACGGGTTCACCCCGATAGCTGACCCTCAAGCAGTCATGCTCTGGCAGAAGACGCTCTGTGAAAGTCTTGGGCTTAAGGGCCGAATCTTGGTCTCCCCTCACGGCATCAATGGCACCGTCGGTGGCGATATGTCAGCCGTCAAAAAGTATGTGAAGCAGACGAAGAAGTACCCTGGTTTTCGTAAGATCGATTTCAAGTGGTCTGAGGGCACTGGTAATGACTTCCCACGACTTAGCGTGAAGGCGAAGAAGGAGCTCGTAGCGTTTGGTAATCCAGATGAGATCAAGGTGGATGAGAACGGCGTGATCGGCGGCGGAGTTCACCTCAAGCCTTTCGAAGTTGATAAGTTGGTTGCCGAACGCGGCGATGAAGTCGTCTTCTTCGATGGTCGTAATGCCTTCGAAGCGAAGATCGGTAAATTTAAGAATGCGGTTGTTCCAGATGTAACTTCCTCTCAGCAGTTTGTTGCGGAAATTGAGAGCGGTAAGTACGACCATCTCAAGGATAAGCCGATCGTTACATATTGCACTGGTGGTATTCGATGCGAAGTTCTCTCGGTCGTCATGAAGAATCGCGGCTTCAGCGAGGTCTACCAGATCGATGGTGGCATCGTTCGCTACGGTAACAAGTTTGGAAATGACGGTCTCTGGGAGGGCTCGCTCTACACCTTCGATGATCGCCTTTCCATCGATTTTGCGGCGAATCCTGCCCTGATCGGTAAGTGTGATAACTGCCAGGCACCAACTCGCCAGTTCTATAACTGCACGACTGCTTCTTGCCATCAGCTCGCACTTCTCTGTGAACCATGTGGCGCTGATTCTTCCTCGCGTGCCTGTCCTCACGATGCGAGCAAGAACCACGATTACGAATTGAGTGGCTGATTACTAGCACACCATCTGCCCGCCAACGTTTCTGGGAGCGGCTTTTTGCATCGAGTGTGGTGCTCTACACCTTTGCTGCAACCTATGTTGTCTGGAAAACGCTCACAAAATATGGTGCGCTTTGGTGGATCTTCTTTCTGATCGATCTCCCAACATCGTGGTTTTACGGGATCGCTACCTCAAGGCTCGTTATGGGAATCGTAAAGCGGCGTTTCACCGAGGTAACGAAGTGGGGCTGGGTCGCAGTTATCAACTTTGCACTCCCTCAGATCTACATCCTCTACTACGCGCACCATGCATCACGAAAGACGCTCATCATCTTTGCGGCGATTGTTATCACGCTTGCAATTTCGTCGCTCTCTACCTTGCGTGGCCAAATCAAGAAGAGCCGAATTTCTCAATAAGGCTCGCTATTCTTAGGGCTATGAAAACTCTTTATTCAATTCTCGTGGGACTGCATGTCCTCACTGTTCTCGCCATGATTGGCCTTCTCCTTACTCAGCTCACAAAGGCTGAGAAGAAGGTTCCGAAGGGTGTAACTCACTCGGGCCTCACCGCGATGGTCCTCGGTATTGCGATGATCGTCATCAACGTGGTGCGCCATAACAGCGATAAGACAGTTGAACTTCTCAACCACACGAAGTTTGGGGTGAAGTTCTTGGTCCTCACCGTTATCTTGGGAATAGCACTTCGCTATGCGAAGAAGCCAACAATCAGTGCGCAGATCTGGTTTGCGATGGTTGGTCTCTCGATCTTCAATCTCGCTATCGCTAGCGCTTGGAAGTAAGAAGTACTACTTACTTCTTCTTAGGACGGTACGAACTTGCTCCCTTGGCGAGCACAAGCATCAGAATGAGTGAGCCGAGGGTTAAGACGAGAATGAGTAAGGCGCGCATTTAAATAGAGTAGTAGTTCGCCTTGGTTTTCGCAGCCAAATCTTTAACAATCGTGGCATTTGTCGGGACCGCAGCGTCGTCATGGACCTTGATATCTCCAATAATGCGGGCGCCAGCGCCAAGAATCACGCGATTGCCAATAGTCGGGTGGCGCTTGCCATGCGAGAACTCGCGAGCCCCCAGGGTTACATCGTGATACATCAAGACATCATCGCCAATAATTGAAGTCTCACCAATCACAACGCCCATTCCGTGATCGATAAAGAATCGACGACCAATTGTTGCTGCCGGGTGAATCTCAATACCAGTCACTGATCGAACCCATGCCATGTGAACTCTGGCAGCGAGCTTCAACTTGTGTCGCCATAAGAAATTTGCCCAGCGATAACCCCAGACGGCATGAACACCTGGATAAACCAGGAAGACTTCTAATCGACTTCGGGCAGCCGGATCTCGCTTAAGGGCATTATCCAAATCTTCTTTGAAGTGGAAGGCCATGGCGATTTAGGCATCCATTAAGTCGGAATACAGCACGGTAGAGAGATAACGCTCACCGAATGATGCGAGGAGTACAACGATCTTCTTCCCGGCATTTTCTGGGCGGTTCGCAACAGTGTGAGCAGCCCACAACGCAGCACCAGAAGAGATTCCAGCAAGGATTCCCTCTTCTTGAGCAGCGCGGCGAGCAAACTTAAGAGTGAGATCTGTTGGCGCATCAAGGACCTCGTTATAGACGCTGCGATCGAGGATCTCTGGAATGAAGTTTGCGCCAATACCCTGGATCGGATGCGGCCCAGGCTTTCCACCATTGAGAATTGGTGATGCCTCTGGCTCCACAGCGATGATCTGGATATTTGGGTTGAGTTCTTTGAGGCGATTACCAACACCACTGATAGTTCCACCAGTTCCGATGCCAGCGATGAAGATATCGACCTTGCCATCAGTATCGCGCCAGATCTCTTCTGCCGTTGTAGCACGGTGGATTGCTGGGTTCGCTTCATTTGCGAATTGACGAACAAGTACTGCTCCTGGCTCTTTACCGAGCTCTTCCGCCTTCGAAACTGCGCCATTCATTCCTTCTGCAGCTGGCGTCAGAACAAGCACGGCACCAAATGCACGAAGTAGTGCGCGACGCTCTTTTGACATTGATTCAGGCATTGTAAGAATGACTTTGTAGCCGCGAGCTGCACCGACCATTGCGAGTGCAATACCGGTGTTACCCGATGTCGCTTCAATTATTGTTCCGCCTGGCTTTAACTGACCGCTCTTCTCGGCGGCATCGACCATCGCAATTCCGATGCGATCTTTCACTGTGCTTGTTGGATTATAAAATTCAAGTTTGGCAAATACTTCTGCCTTCGCACCGTCAGTGATGCGATTGATCTTTACAAGTGGAGTATTGCCAACTGCTTCGGTGATATTGGAATAAAGAGTCATGGCGTTAGAGTAGATATCTACTTCATAAATAGCGAGTTGCGAACTTCTTGCAGAAGTTAAATGAAGTGCAATTGCGAACTCTTTGCAGAAGTATTACTGAGCGAGTTTGGTTGCAAAGAAGTTAATCGTGCGAGCCCAAGCAAGCTTTGCTGCAGCTTCATCAAATACCTCGGGGCGATCATTATTGAAGAAGGCGTGCTTTGTCCCGGCGTAGTCGTATGCGATCGCCTTGCCGCCGGCACCATTGATCGAGGTCACGGCTTCTTGAATTCCAGGAGCAGCAGATGTGCCATC
>DAINQZ010000030.1:8667-13033 GCA_036742235.1 Candidatus Nanopelagicaceae bacterium
CACCATTGATCGAGGTCACGGCTTCTTGAATTCCAGGAGCAGCAGATGTGCCATCACCCTCTGCGCAGTGAATGAGAGTCTCTTTGCCCTGATAAGCGCTCCAGACCGGTGCATGGCGCTCCCAGGATGATCCAGGGTAGAAACCAACGGTTGCGGTGATGAGGTCAGAGAGCGTCGCGGACCAGATTGCGAGTGATCCGCCCATGCAGAAGCCAACGGCACCCACCTGAGTCGATGTTGTGTTCTTCATAGAGAGTAAGTACTTCGCGGCTGTAACGATCTCATCCCCCGCCATATTGAGCTGGAGCTCCATCATCAACTTCTTCGCTTCATCTGGTTCTGAAGCAGCTTGACCGTGATAGAGATCTGGTGCGAGCGCGACAAAACCTGCTGCAGCGAATCGATCGACGATATCGGTGATATGTCCTACTAAACCCCACCACTCTTGGATGACGATCACTGCTGGCCCGGTCCCGGACTCTGGAATGGCGATGTAACCCGACCCACTCTTGCCATCAGCGGAGAACTTGATGTGGTTACCTGCCATGGTTAATTCACCTTTCCGACGGGGAAACTTAAAATTGCTTGGGTCGAATCGCCAACTCGAATGAGTTTGATCGTACCCTTTAATTCATTCTCGGTGAGGGTTCGAACAATTTGTAAACCAAGATTTGAAGAGCCTTCTATATCAAAGCCTACGGGAAGTCCAACACCGTTATCGCTGACAATCACAATGCATTCAGAATCAGTGTGGGAGACATCGACAGCCAGTGAATCACCAGATGTATCGAGGCCGTGTTCGAGTGAGTTATGGATCAACTCGGTAATGACAAGAGCAAGCGGGGTTGCGATCTTTGAGTCAAAGTTTCCGAATTCACCGTTCTTAGAGAGTGTGATCGGGCGTGAGCTCAGTTCGATCGCATTATGGACGATCCGGTCATAAACCTCATCAAAGAGCACAACTTCAGCTGACGTACCCGAGAGCGTCTCGTGCACAATCGCAATAGAGGCAACGCGGCGAACTGCTTCGGCAAGGGCTGCTGAAGCAACTGGATCTTCGACTCGGCGTGATTGCAGTCGAAGTAGCGCCGACACGGTCTGAAGGTTGTTCTTCACGCGGTGGTGGATCTCGCGAATCGTCGCATCCTTGGTAATGAGCGCCTTATCCTGGCGGCGAAGTTCGGTCACATCGTGAAGCAAGACGATTGCGCCAATGCGATCAGCGCCTTCGATCAATGGAATAACGAGAAGGTCGAGGACTGCACGACCGTTATCAAAGTCATCTCGGCGTAATTCTTTACCGCTCACCACAAGCGACCATGGTTCATCGGTCGGGACAGATCCATTATCGATCTTGGCGAAGATATCGCCCAGACTCTGGTTCTCAATCTCTCCGGCCCAGCCAGCGCGACTTACTGCCGAGCGCGCATTTGGGCTGGCATACATCACCATGCCATTGCTATCTAATCGGATCAATCCATCACCCACACGTGGTGCAGATTCGCTTCGGTAGACATTTCCAGCAAGCGGGAAGGTGCTCTCGGAGACCATTCGGTAGACCTTGTGCGCGATCTCGCGATAGTTAATCTCTAATCTCGACTTCGATCGCATTTGTACTGCGTCGCGGTGGCGAGAGATTACGGCGATGACATGGCCATTGAAGAGCACCGGCACGGTCTCTTCTTTAATCAGTAAATCACCGATCTGCTCTGGCTCGGTATCGCGAATAATTTCACCCTGCGAGAGCGCTTGATCAATCCGTGAGTTATCTCCCCAACTGATCTCTCGCCCGATGAGATCTTGAGCGAAGACCGTTGCTGCTGTGGTGGGACGTGTGTGTGCAATAGCGATATGGCCTGTGGGCCAACTCTGATAATCCTTACGCTTTGGGACCCAGAGAATGAGATCAGCAAAGGAGAGGTCTGAGAGTAACTGCCACTCTGCGATCAATTCACTGATGCGCTCTTGATCCTCAGCGCTCAGCGCTGTTGATTCAATGGCATAACGTGATGACACAGGGAGACTCAACTTTCTGCTCATTTATTCAACGTAACGATTGCGCGATCTTACCAACCTCGCCCTTACCTGGTTTAGGCGTACCCAGGCCTCCTAAGAGCCCCGCCCCACCACGAAGTGAGCTCTCGCGGAAGAGGAAGCGGTTCTCGGCTGTGGTGAGCGTGAGGAAACGCGCCTCCGATTCACGCAATTCCCTTGATGTGCCAACCAGGATGCAGATGTAGGTGATGGGAATCTTCCGTAGAAGAAGTGGGAACTCTTTAAGGAAGTGGGCAAGCTCATCCAGACTCTCTTGGGTTGAGCGAACCACGTAGAGCAGATGGGTTGTCGCCTCAAGGATCGAGCTAATCAAGGTGCCTTGCCACCGCCGATCATGAACGGCTTCACCTAAAGATGGCAGAAGACCTAGATCTACGATCACTCGTTGATCTGGCAATAGTTCGGGCATTGTTGTTGGCTTACTTGCCGGATCTAATGGAATCAAAGTGAGCGGCGTCATCCCTTTCTTCTCGGTATGGGAATTCATTACTCTGCGAGTGAGTGCTGGCGATCGAAAGTCCACATCGACCAGCGACACTCTCCCAAGCCCTTCTTCCTGAAGCGCGTGAGCCAAGGCAATAGCAAGCGTGGTTCGGCCAGGAGCTCCAGCACTTCCCGTAACTGTAAACACTTTCGCCTGTGCGACTTGCTTCAAGGGTTCGCGAGATTGTGTATTGGCAGGTTGAGGGCTCTGCACAAGCGGAAGTCGAAGTTGCGATCTGATCTTCTGCATGATGGCGTGGGCTGCAGGTTCTGAACCATCAAGTGAGATGAAGGTAAAAGGTTCGTCAGGGTAATCCATCAAGAGTTGCGAAGTCATCCCTGGCAGATCTGCCTTAAAGATAATGACCGTCCGAAGCCCAGAACGGCTCTTTATAAAGTCGATCATGGACTCAGCATCGAAGGCGCGATGGATGATCGACCAGCCTTGCGAGAAGAGTAACTGCGCAACAAAGTCTTCAAAATCAGCATCAGCAATTGCGGTGATTACTTCAATTTGTGGAATCTCAGAGCGCATGGCGAACCACCACAATTCTTCCGGTAGAAAGTGCATCCATGATCGATAAGAGATCTCGTTGATGAAGTAGGAAGAGCACTGTCACAGCGCCACCTAAGTCTCGAGATTTATTATCAACGCTCTGCACTCTGATATCAGTGACTACGATTGAAGGTGCGCTACCTGCATCTTTAGGAATACCGTAGAGATCTACCCGATCCCCTGCACCAAGGTCAGCTGGTAAGTCACTCTTTGCTATGCCCATTGGTAATTGGCGCATATCTGTCGCCGCACCAGCCTGAGCGAGAGCAATCTGCGGGATGAACTCATTGGCACCTACTGGCCTTGTCACAACATTGCCGATTAATCGCGATGCAGCTGAGTAGTACTTCGTTGCAGCGCTGCCAAGAGTCGCTTCTATGCGAGTGATGTCGCTAGCGCCGATCACTGAGCCGGGAGCAAGTTCGTGGGTCGCAGCCCAGATTGGCACAGAGGTGTGAGTCGCTGATGTAAGGCCGATGACCCCTATAAGTGAGAGGGCGATGGCGCCGATGGCGATGAGTCGCCTCGAGTGCTGGGCGAAGAAGTGTGGGAGTTCAAACATGGATGGATCAAAGCCGTAGCCTGCGCCGCAAAGATCATCCGAAGGTATGAGGTGTGGATTTCTCGATTCTACGACTCTGCTCTTATGACTACTTCGCATACAAATAACGCAGAAAACCTTCAGTCACCACGACTTCCTAAGAAACTTCACTTCGACTTTGCAGGCCCTTTAAATGGTCTCGATCATCCCGGATTGCCACTCTTTGGATACGACCCAGCCCTGACTACGACCTCACCAGTAACGCCACTCTCTTCCAAGCTCTATCTCGTACCGACTCCAGTGACATTTGACGGTGAGGATGTAGAGCCAGATATTCAACCCAAGCCAACGGCGCTCAAAGATCTTCCTAATCTTGAGCAATGGGTATCGCGTTATGTGGTGAGCTTGCTTGAGATCTGGTCCGGCAAGAGAGCGGCGATGCAGTTAGCGCGATGGACTCATCCAAGGACATTTGAGGCAGTAACGAGTGCGATAGTTCGCGGAGCAGCTCTTCCTAAGATTCGAAATATCTATATCTCTGAACCCATCGAAGGTGTTGGAGAAGTAACAGTCACCTTGCGATACGACGAACGCGTACGCTCACTCGTCTTACGCTTTGAAGGCGTGAACGAACGTTGGCTCTGTACTGAGTTAGTGAAGTTGTGAGAGGCCGTTAAAAGTCTTAAGCGGCGCCGTGGCAGCGCTTGTACTTCTTACCTGATCCACACGGA
>DAINQZ010000031.1:0-7034 GCA_036742235.1 Candidatus Nanopelagicaceae bacterium
TAGCAAAGAGAGTGGGGCGGGTCGGGCTCGAACCGACGACGACGGAATTATGAGTTCCGGGCTCTAACCAACTGAGCTACCGCCCCTGAGTGTTTTCGATCAGAGGCGAGTTTACTAGTTACGAGCCACGCCTAAGACACCCAAGCACATCTCATCGGATGAGCCTTCGCCCCATGTCACATAACGTGGCGGGAGCTTCTTAAATTGAGCCAAGAAGGTGCGTAACTTTGGATCGAAGGTGCACTGAACACGAACGATATCTCCGGCTTTCAGGGCAATTGGCTTTGCGAGCACAGTAGGGGATTGGTCATCGAAGTTATATTGGGGACGATCTAAGAGAATCTTCTCGCCAGGAGTTCCGGGATTAAGAATCATCCGCATCGACTTTCCGAGCAGGTGCATGTGCGGAGTTGCCTTCACAACTAATTCATTCTGAGTGATGGTTCTGTCGCAGGTCGATGTCGTACTTGGAGTCGGCTTAAAGGCGCTCTGCCCGCAGAGCAGATTGAGACCAGCTGCTTCAACAGCGCTTTGACTACTTGTTCGGCGAGCGAGATCGATCAGAGATTTACCACGATCGCAGAGATCCCCGGTGACTCCGGCTGGACACGCTAATTCAACAGGGGCAGGGAAGAGATCGGCGTAAAGGGCCTTCAACTTTGTTCCAGATTGCGGAACAGTGTTGAGGACAACACTCGATCGATCTTTTGGTGGAGTTCCAAAATCAATTGCTAAGAGGTTGTAGTGGATCTGTATGACTAAGAGATCGCCCTTTGCGATTGAAGTTCCGTAACCCGTTGGCATGACATCGGTATTTCGACCAGGTGCCCATGATGAGAGCCAAGGAGTCGTCAGGAATGAGGAGAATGAAGATCCAACACCGGTGCCACCGAAACATGACCAGCCAGCACCATTATTATCAAGAGCAAGGGCTGCATCGCGATCCTTCTGCGTGATCTGGAAGAGGATCATGTGATGAACCATCAGCTTCTGCTGAGGTTTGAAAGTCACAGATGTAATCATGGAATTCGAAGTGATGTGTGGATCGATAACAAAGCAGTGGTAATCATCGCTTCCGCCATTGGCTGGAGCGGGCTGGTAGGCCTTGCTCATAGTCGCAGTAAATGCGGTGGTTGCGGTTGCGGCTCGAGCGCTAGTAATCGTAAAGATCGTGGCAGGTAGAACGAGAAGCGAGAGAACGACAGCGAGGTACTTTCGCGGCTGAGTGAGATGGCTCGTCATAAGTGAGGATTCTATCGAGACTTTCACATGGCATCTTGGTGAATCAGGCGATACGGTGGGCAAGTGAGAGCAAAGAAGAGGGTAGCCCCTTGGGCGCGTACGAGAGTAGCTCTCTCACTCATCCTTCTCAGTGGCTTCTCGATCTCAACCATTGGAACTGCCAGCGCGGCGAACAAAGTCATAATCTCCGATCAGCGCCTTGATGGTGCAGGCGGAGTAACTCTCGATACCTCGCTCTACCTTCCGGTCTCTGTTCCAGCGCCTGCAATTCTTCTAGCCCATGGCTTTGCTGGGGATAAGAGTTCGGTTGCAGCTCAAGCGAAGTCGTTAGCCGAATCTGGCTATGTAGTCCTGGCATGGACTGCGCGTGGTTTTGGAAAATCAACTGGCGAGATATCGATGAATTCGCCACAAGGTGAAGTTGCAGATGTTTCTAAGTTAATCGATTACCTCGCTACGCGTAAGGAGGTCGTGCAGCAGGGTGTAAAAGATCCCCTTGTAGGAATTGCTGGGGATTCATATGGCGGCTCAATCGCGCTGATGACAGCTGGATATGACAACCGCATAGATGCAGTTGCAGCAAATATCACGTGGAATAACTTGAGCCATGTTCTCTTCCCGCAGAACTCTCAAGACCCAAGTTATGGACCATACAAGAAGTTCTGGGCCGGTACCTTCTTTGCGTTGGCATCACTTCCGAATGCATTTGGGGGAGAGTGCGGAACCTTTGCACCCGCATGGTGCACCGCCTTTAAAGACGCCGTGGCGACCGGGCTGCCGACTGCAGCTGATGAGAAGTTGATGCTCGCCTCATCTCCTTCAACAATTACCTCGAAGATCACGGCGCCAACGCTCTTGATGCAAGGTGAAGCTGACTCACTCTTCCCACTCACCGAATCGATTGCTAATGCACAGCAGATTCATCAGGCCCACCCAAATGTGCCACTTGCGATGATCTGGCATAGCGGCGGTCATGATGGTGGAACCGATGAGACAAAGCGCCTTCAGTTGGCAACTCTTACTTGGTTTAATAAATATCTTCTGCATAAGAAGGTGACATTCCCTGCTTTCCAAGTGACTGACACGAATGGATCCATTTCACTTGTTGACTCATCAGTGATCCCGAAGCTATTGCAGAGTGAGACTCTTCCTATTAATCCGGTCTACTCAACCTTGCCAATCACAACCCCATTCACGGCGCTGATCGCTCCAATCGGTGGAATTCCGGGAGCAATTAGCTCCTTGCCTGGAGTCGGATCGGCGTTAGCACTGGCTGGAAATATTGGTGGCGTATCTGCGGCTTTCTTACCAGGTCAGAGTGGCTTCCTTGAAACTGCCCCACTTGTGCACCCGTTGAGCATCATCGGACCATCAAAGGTCACCGTAAAGGTCTCATCCAATAAGCCAGATGCAACGCTCTTCTTCTCACTTGTTGTACGCACACCATCTGGACAGACTAAGCAACCCAATGGCATCGTCGCACCAGTTCATCTAACGAACCTGGCAACTGCTGGCTCACTCTTCACAATCAATCTTCCAGCCGTGGTTCTTGATGCGGCAGTTGGCGACAAGCTCGCGGTGGCGATTTCAACCACTGACCAGGGCTATGCGATGCCAGCAGATGGCCGTCTTTATACGGTCACCGTTGCCAGCCCATTGAGCTTCTCTCATCCACTCTTCACCTCATCAAAGAGTAAGAGCTCGTATTACATCTGGCCGATCGCCGCACTCGTTATTCTCATTCTCTCGGTTATTACGGTCTATCTCCGTAGGCCACGACATAACGATGAGCCGGTTGAACCAACCGATGCACTCGTTACCGTGAGCAATCTGACAAAGGTGTACAAGGATGGCTACAAAGCGGTCGATGGCCTCTCCTTCTTTGTAAAGCGCGGACAGGTGCTTGGACTCCTTGGTCCAAACGGTGCGGGTAAGACAACAACGCTTCGCATGATGATGGGCTTGATCTATCCAACTGATGGCGAGATCAGCATTAACGGCAAGCCGATCTATCCAGGATCGCCAACGTTGGCCGAGCTTGGTTCATTTGTGGAGGGCTCAGGCTTCTTGCCGCATCTGACTGGACGAGAAAATCTCAATCTTTATTGGCGATCGATCGGCCGGACTGATGACCCATTCTTTGATGAAGCGGTGAAGATCACCGATCTTGGTAAGGCGCTCGATAAGAAGGTCCGTTCGTACTCACAAGGAATGCGCCAACGGCTCGCGATCGCCCAAGCGATGCTCGGCATGCCCGATCTTTTAGTCTTAGATGAGCCAACAAATGGTCTCGATCCGCAGCAGATCAAGGCGATGCGTGAAGTCCTCAAGAGCTATGCGAAGACCGGACGCACTGTCATTGTCTCTTCCCACTTACTCTCTGAAGTTGAACAGACCTGCTCTCATGTGGTCTTGATGCACCGAGGCAAGCTCATTGCATTTGGAACGCTGAAGAAGATTCTGAAGATGACCGGCAAGAAGGCCGGCTCGTTGGAGGAGATCTTCATTGAACTTATCGGTGACGATCTGACGATCGGGAAGGAGTCCTAAATGTATCTACCAAAGACGACACTCCCATACCGCGTTGAGATGTATCGCCAGCTCAAGCGCAAGCGGACCTTCTTCGCGTATCTCTTTGTCATGTCACTTCCGATTATCGTCGCCCTTGCAGTGAAATTTGGAACAACAGGTAATAGCACTGGACCAACTCGATTTGGCGCAGGAACGGCCGATCTCATTGGCCTAGCAACGAAGGGCGCAGCGAACTTCACCGCAACGATGTTCTACTTCGCCACACCATTCCTACTTATCGCTGTCGTTGCACTCTTTAATGGTGACACAGTGGCGTCTGAGGCATCCTGGTCAACGCTTCGCTATCTCTTAGCTTCACCTGTTCCGCGCGCTCGACTACTGATTCAAAAACTCAAGGTAAGTCTCACGCTCTCCGCCTTTGGAATCTTGCTTCTTGCTCTTACTTCCTTTGGAGTCGGCATGCTCGCCTTTGGTACCGCACCGCTTCAGACTCCACTTGGCGTCACGATGGTTAACTCGGTTGCGATCCAGAGGCTGGCAATCGTCGCTGCCTATCTCGCCATTACATTGCTTGTTGTCGCCGCGATCGCCTTCTACTTTAGCGTCACAACCGATGTCCCACTCGGTGCAGTTGGGGGAGCGATCGGCATCATGATCCTTTCTAATATTCTCGACGCGATCACCGGCTTAGGATCACTCCGCAATTGGCTCCCAAGTCATTACTCATTTTCTTGGTTTGATGCTTTGTCGAGCGAGATCGACTGGAGTCAGATGATTCGTGGCGCCTCTTACGCAGTAATTCTCGCTGGAATCTTGACTGCAATCTCATTCATTCGGTTCGCGAAGAAGGATGTCACGTCCTAAGTATCGACAGGGCTAGGCTAGAAGTATGAGAAAGCTGCTCGTTCCACTTCTTGCCCTGGGTTTGCTCTCTCAGGTCACAATTGCTGCCCATGCTGCACCGATCTACACCTTTCCGGTCACGGGATGTTCTTATACATATGCCAGAGCCCATCACAACTATCCGGCAACTGACATATTGACCCATATCGGTTGTAGCTTTGTCGCTCCTACATCCGGAACTATCGATGAAGTAAACCGCATTGATCGATTCTCGTGGAAGACAAATAAGGGAGCCGATCGCGGGGGATTATCAGTCTCGATGATCGGGGATGATGGCGTGCGCTATTACGGATCACACTTATCAGCGATCCCTGCAAATGTCGTGCCTGGCCTGAAAGTCAGCGCGGGGGATCTGATCGGAAAGACCGGAAATTCAGGGGATGCCAAGGGCACAACGCCACATCTGCACTTTGGAATTAGCTGGCCAACTCCATCTGGAAAGAACATTTGGTGGGTACGCAGAGGCGAACTCTACCCATGGCCGTTCTTAGATGCGTGGAAGGTGGGTAAAGATCTTTCACCTGCAGCGAGTGTTGCAAAGTTGGAGAAGAAGTACGGAGAGATTCCCAAGCAAGTTGGGTACTAGTAGATAAGTAAACTGTGCAGGCAAAAGAAAGAAGCCCCACTCTTTCGAGTAGGGCTTCTTTAATGGTTAGTGATTATTACGCAGGGTTAACTGCATCAGCCTGAGGACCCTTTGGACCCTGTACGACTTCGAAAGTCACAGCCTGACCCTCTTCGAGAGACTTGTAACCATTGCCTTGGATAGCTGAGTAGTGAACGAAGACATCTTGTCCGCCACCATCAACAGCAATGAAACCAAAACCCTTTTCAGAGTTGAACCACTTAACTGTACCTGTTGCCATGTAACTGTTTTCCTTACGGTAAATGTGATGCCTAAGAATTCCTTAGGAACCGGTCTTCCTCTGTACAGATTTACCGGGGAAAGCACTGATTACTCAATTGCTAAAACGGGTACTGCCAAGCGTCGGACTAGTTAGAAGTGTAACGGCTCTCACGGCCAATGAAAACCGCCTTGTGGGGAGGATATGAGCGCTATCCCCAGCTGAAATCTTCATCTAAGCGTGGGAAAACCCTACGATGGGGCTATGAAACTTCCTCTCCTAAAGCCCCGTCCCTTTGGCGCACTCTTCGGTTCGATCTTCATCATGATCGGCCTGATCGCCGGCGGATCCTTGATTGGTTCGGGATTGGCGGCGAAGGCTGGCAATGCCATCACGGTGACAGGATCTGCGAAGACCTCAGCAACTGCGGACAACGTCGTCTGGAACCTTACGGTCTCAGAGAGCGGACAGACTGCATCAAGTGCTGTGCAGAAAGTTGAAAAAGGCTCACTCGCACTTCGCACCTATCTCTTGAATGGAACTCTTCCAGAGAGCGGTATCGAAGTCGGCGGAATCTCTTCCTATCCAAATAACGAGTACGTGAATGGAAATTCAACGGGACGAGTTCTCTCCTACAACGCATCACAAACAACGATCGTCCGTAGCCAAGATGTTCAACTCATTAAGAAGTTAACTAATGGAATTGGAACTTTGCTTGCAACTGGCGTCAATGTCCAGAATAACGGCCCGCAATATCTGGTCTCAACGCTTGCTTCACTTCGCCCGCAATTATTAGCTGATGCGATGAAGGATGCCAAGGCTCGTGCACAATCAATCACTGCAGCTGTTGGTGGAAAAGTGGGAGCCGTACTCTCCGTGACAAGTGGTCCAGTTCAGGTCACAACCCAGGACTCTACGGATGCATCTGGTGGTGGGTACTACGACACCACAACAATCCCAAAGACCGTTTCAGTAACAGTGAGTGTGAGCTTTAAAGTCTCGAAGTAGGTCTTATTCGAAGGATTTAAAGATCAGCACGACGTTATGGCCACCAAAGCCAAATGAATCGTTAATTGCTGCGATTGGCCCAGCAGGTAATGGGCGAGGGGTATCTCGAACGACATCGATAGTGACTGCCTCATCGAGATTCTCAATGTTGATTGTTGGCGGAGCCATACGGTGATGAAGTGCCAAGATGCAGAAGATTGATTCGATGGCACCGGCGCCACCGAGCAAGTGCCCGGTCATAGATTTCGTAGCGGACACAGCAACGTGTGCGATATCTGCACCGAGTGCAGCACCTAAAGCATGTGCTTCAGCGACATCGCCAGCTGGCGTTGAGGTTGCGTGAGCATTGAGGTGAACTACCTCTGAGAGCGAAACACCTGAATCTTTGAGAGCATATTCGACCGCGCGAGCAACGCCGGCGCCTTCTGGATCTGGCGCAGCGATGTGATAGCCATCTGAGGTAAGTCCTTGTCCTGCAAGTTCTGCATAAATCTTTGCACCACG
>DAINQZ010000031.1:7134-12374 GCA_036742235.1 Candidatus Nanopelagicaceae bacterium
AGCCATCTGAGGTAAGTCCTTGTCCTGCAAGTTCTGCATAAATCTTTGCACCACGTGCTTGTGCATGCTCGAGGGATTCGATGACGATTACTCCGCCGCCTTCACCAAGAACAAAACCATCGCGATCTTTATCGTAAGGCCGTGAAGCCTTAGCGGGATCGTCATTACGGGTAGAGAGTGCCTTCATGGATGCGAAGCCAGCCATTGGGAGAGCGTGGATTGCAGCTTCAACGCCACCAGTGACCACGATGTCGGCGCGCCCAGTGCGGATCATCTCCATGGCATAACCAATTGCTTCAGCGCCAGAGGCACATGCACTCACTGGTGTGTGTACGCCAGCTTTCGCTTGTAGTTCTAATCCGACATTTGCTGATGGACCATTTGGCATCAACATAGGAACAGTGTGAGGGCTAACGCTACGAGCGCCCTTCGTCTTCAAAATATCGTACTGATCAAGGAGGGTGATGACTCCACCAATACCAGAGGCGATGACAACACCGAGTCTGGTCTTATCTACATCAGGGGAGCCGGCATCCTTCCATGCCTCACGGGCGGCGATGAGAGCAAACTGCTCGGAACGATCCAAGCGTCGCATCTCAACTCGTTCCATCACTTCTGATGGCTCGACCGCTACACGCGCAGCAAATTGAACAGAGGCATCAAGGGCCCACTCTTCGGTAAGGGCGCGGACGCCACTCTTACCTGCAAGGAGCGCATCCCATGTGCTGGGAACGTCGCCACCCAATGGGGTAGTTGCTCCGAGACCTGTTACAACTACGCGTGTCTTAGACATCTGAGCGAGATGAATTACTTCGCAGCAGCGACGATAAAGTTGACTGCATCAGCGACGGTTGCCATCTTGGTGACTTCGTCATCTGGAATCTTGACGCTGAACTTCTCTTCAGCAGCAACAATAACCTCGACCATGGAGAGCGAATCTACTTCGAGATCTTCGTTAAAGCGCTTCTCCATCTCGATTGTGGTTGGGTCGATACCTGCAACCTCAACGACGATCTCTTTAATTCCGGCAAGTACTTCAGCTTGTGTTACTGACATTGATCTTCTCTTTCCTTGTAGTTTCGTGCTATTTATTTCTGAGCTGTTGCTCGCTTACTGTATTACTGCTTACTGCGGTTTAGGAGGCAACTCCACCACCTGTGCGGCAAATACCAGTCCTGCGCCAAAACCTATGAGCAGGGCATTCTTACCGTGAAGTTCAGGGTGTTCTTCAAGCATGCGATCCATTGCAAGGGGGATTGATGCGGAAGAGGTATTTCCAGTCGTCCGGATATCGCGCGCGACCTCAACCGAGTCAGGTAGCCCCATCGACTTCACGAGTGAGTCAATGATCCGCTCATTTGCTTGATGCGGGATGAATGCTGCTAAATCTGAGGGGGTAATACCCGCCGCTTCGATCGCAGAACGACCTACTGGCGCCATCTCATAGACCGCCCAGCGGAAGACTCGTTGACCTTCTTGAGCAATATTTGGCCAGCCGACATCCGCAACGCTCTTTCCCTTCTTAAACTCCAAGAAGGATGGTTCGAGAGTAATGGCATCTCGATTTTGAACATCCGAACCCCAGATAGTTTGAGCGATGCCCACTGAATCAGATGGCCCGATGATGACCGCGCCAACTCCGTCAGCAAAGATAAATGCCGTTGCTCGATCGGTTGGATCAGTGAAATCTGAGAGTTTCTCGCCGCCGATGACGAGTACATACTTTGCGGTTCGATTGCGAACAAAATCTGATGCCATGCCAACTGCGTAGGAGAAGCCAGCACATGCCGCTGAGATATCAAAGGCGGCTGCGGTATTCGCACCGATTCGCGCGGCTAACTCGGTAGCGGCACTTGGCGCTTGGAAAGGATAGGAGATCGTTGCGAAGATGATGGCGTCGATCTGATCGATTCCAATACCTGCGCGCTTAATGGCAATCTCAGCAGCCTTCACGGACATTTCAATGAGAGATTCATCCACCCCGGCAATATGGCGTGATGCAATTCCGGTGCGTTGCTGAATCCATTCATCGGAAGATTCGATGAGATCGACGATCTCAGAGTTAGGCACAACCCGTGCAGGGCGATAGGCGCCCACTGAGAGGATGCGAGAGTTTTGAGTAATGGTGTTATTGATGAGCGTCACTGGGCGCTCCCATGTTCGACCACAAAGGCGCGAGCTGCATCGAGATCATCTGGAGTTTTGAGAGCGAAGGTTGCGATCTGAGGCTGGGCGCGCTTGATCAGCCCAGTGAGAGTTCCAGCAGGCGGGACTTCAAGCACACCAGTTACACCCATATCGGCAAGAGTCTGCATGCAGAGATCCCAGCGGACTGGTCCAGCAATCTGGCCAACGATGCGATCGATGACTTCTCTTCCATCTGTGACCCTTGCGCCATCCTTATTGGAGAGGATCGCAGTCGTTGGATCGGAGACAGTAAGTCCTGCGGCGAGTGTGTTGATCGCTGAAACAGCAGGCTCCATGACCGAGGTGTGGAAAGCGCCCGAGACTGCAAGTGGGCGGATACGCGAACCTTCTGGTGCATTCTCTGAAAGTTGTGCAAGGGCGTCAAGTGAGCCGGCGGCCACAATCTGACCTGCACCATTCTCATTGGCTGCGGTGAGACCAAGTGAGGCTAGATGGGCGACAACGAGATCGCGATCACCTCCGAGAACAGCTGACATTCCACTATTCGAGCTTGAGGCAGCCTTTGCCATTTCCCGTCCGCGGGCAGTAACAAGTGTGAGCGCATCATTAGGGGAGAGGACGCCAGCGAACGCTGCTGCCGTTACTTCTCCAACAGAGTGGCCGGCGACTACTGAGATTGCTGATGCGTCCCCAGCGAAGAGTGCGCCGACTCCTGTAAGTCCACCGAGAAAGAGCAGCGGTTGTGCATTAGCGGTATCTCGAATCTCATCAGCATCCGCAGTTGTACCAAGGTGGCGAAGATTGAGGCCACATAACTCTGACCACCCAGCGATCAAGTTCGCCGAGAAGTCACCCTGGGCGTCGAAGAACTCGAACCATGGGGTGAGAAAACCTGGTGTTTGTGAGCCCTGACCGGGCGCGACGACTGCTAGCACGTCTGAAAGTTTACGGATTTTTGGAGCGTACTAACGAGTATTCCACCGAGTATTGCTGTGAATTACTCCCTATTTACTCCCGATTTACGAGCCAGACCTGCGCAGTATGCGGTGTGACTTTCGTTAAAGCTCCTGGCGCTTCGATACGAGGTTCAAATTCCGAGACCTTTGTGGAGGAGTCGAAGATGCAACGGTAGGAGTTTCCCCACTTACTCGAAGGCAGGGTGAAGGTCTCAGATTCCCAATCAGCATTGAGAACGACATAGAGCGCCTGCCCAATGGAAGCTTCCACAAGCATCGCGAGATGATCGCGGCCTGGATCTTGCCATTGCTCCTGCGTCATCTCATCACCATTGCGTCTAAACCATGCAAGATCTTTTCGATTCGTTCCGAGATCCATCTCGCCAGTGAAGAACTCTTTTGTAACGTGGGAGAGATACTTCTTGCGGAGTGAGATCAAGAGTTTTGTGGTCTCCAAAATCTCTTCCTGATCTGCACTTCTATTCCAATTCAGCGCCCAACCGCCGAAGAAGGCATCGGCGCTTTCTAGATCTCCAAAAAGCGGCAATGAGTATGCGTTATTTGAACCATGTTGCGTACGACTGACTTCATCGCCCATCGTGAACATCGGCACTCCGGCGCTGAGAAAGAGTGTCGCCAAGAGCGACTTTTGCATTCGCAAGCGAAGTGAGTTAATCGTCTCGTCTTCGGTTGGGCCTTCTGCTCCCATGTTCCACGAACGGTTTGAATCTGAGCCGTCGCGATTCTCTTCACCATTAGCCTCGTTGTGCTTGCTGTTGTAACTCACAAGATCACGAAGTGTGAAGCCATCGTGAGCAGTTAAGAAGTTGATGGATGAAGTGGGCCCGCGGAAATAGAAGATGTCATGAGAGCCCGATAGACGAGAGGCGACGTCGCCAACACCCTCAGAGTATTTGCGCGATGGATTGACGAGCCAGAACTGTCGCATTGAATCTCGATAGTGATCGTTCCATTCACGCCACGGATGATGGAAATCTCCAAGGGCATACCCGCCGATATCCCATGGTTCGGCGATCAGCTTTCGTTCGCGCAACTTAGGATCGCTGCTGATTGCCATCATCAGGGCTGAGTTGGTGAGAATGCCTTGATCGGTTCGAGCGAGCGAAGTGGCTAGATCAAATCTAAACCCATCGACTCCAATTACTTCAGACCAGAAGTGAAGTGAATCAATAATCATGCGGTGAACGATGGGTCTACGAGCGTCAATGGTATTTCCGCATCCCGTGAAATCTTCGTAATGATCGCCACCGCTGCGCCGATAGAAGGTCTTGCTATCGATTCCGCGCCACGAGAGCGTCGGGCCCCCAGGGCCACCTTCGGCCGTGTGGTTATAGACAACATCGAGAATCACTTCAATACCAGCATCATGAAGTTTGCGCACCGCCTCTTGCAATTCTGAGATGGGATCAGCCGTTGCGGCATAAGGATGATGTGGAGCGCTAAAGGCGATTGCGTTATAACCCCAATGGTTGGCACGGCGACGTTCATGGATAAAGGGTTCGCTCTCAAAGGCATGGATCGGGAGGAGTTCGAGAGCCGTAACACCTAGATTGCGTAGATAGTGGATGGTGCTCTCATGACCTAGGGCTTTATATGTACCGCGCTCATTTTCCGGGATCGCATCGTTGAATTGAGTAAGGCCTCTTACATGAGCTTCATAAATAACAGTTTCGCGCCAAGGCGTATTAAGTCGATGGATATGCGGCACATGAATCTCACTCACGATGGAGTATGGAACGATGCCGGCGCTATCGCGCTCATCTTGAATGGTGATGTCGCCAGTACCCAACGAATCTGAAGAGACGTGGCCATAGATCTCAGGGGAGTACAAGAGCGGACCCGAGAGGCGATGGGCATACGGGTCGATCAATAATTTATTGGGATTAAAACGCCAACCATGTTCGGGATCCCACGGACCATAGACCCGATAGCCGTAGCGCTGACCTGCGCGAATCCCTTTGAGGTAGCCGTGAAAAATTGGACCATCGCGATGGGAGAGCGCGTAACGAGTTTCCACCATCTTGCCGTTGACCTCATTGAAGAGGCAGAGCTCAACCGACTCAGCAGCCGCAGCCCAGATCGCGAAGTTGCAGCCCTCTTCGGTGAGACCAGCCC
>DAINQZ010000032.1:0-12357 GCA_036742235.1 Candidatus Nanopelagicaceae bacterium
TAATTGTTGGTCATGATCGAGGCGGTTTCTCGGCAAGTGAGATCGAAGAGTTCGCAGACATCTTGGATTGGCCGGTTGTTGCTGAAGATCCACTTTCCTTTGCATCCGCGAAAGCGCATGCTTCGATCTATCTCGCAGATCCAGAGATCCGCGCCGCGCTTAAAGCTGAAGAGATTATCGTGATTGGTCGTACGACACTTTCACGAAGTATCAATGCCTTCATCGCTGAATCCGATCGAGTGGTCGTCATTGATCCACGGACGGATTACGTTGATTTCGATCGCGAGGCAGATGAAGTTTTGACTGCTATCCCTCATGTCACGAAGCACTCAACACCAGAGGAGTGGAACGAGCTCTGGGATAAGGCTTCGCAAGCTGCACATAGCATTTTCACCAAGAGCCGGCCATGGAGTGAACAATCTGCACTTCAGAGGATCACCGCTCATCTGCCGGATGGTTCCGCTCTCTTCGTAGGATCTTCTCGCCCCATTAGAGATATTGAAGCCTGCGCAGTGCCACGCACCGGGTTATCAGTTTTCGCTAATCGCGGCCTGGCCGGTATCGATGGCAATATTGCTACCGCTTTCGGTATCGCTACTCGATTTGAGCGCAGTTATGCGATCTTGGGCGATCTCACCTTCTTGCACGATATCTCGGCCTTGGTAAATTCCATTACCGACAATCTCACCATCTTTATTATTGATAACAACGGTGGTGGCATCTTCTCAACGCTGCCGCAAGCTGGAGTCCATGGATTCGAAGAGATCTTCGGCACGCCTCATAATCTAAATATCGAGAAGGTCATCAGTGGATTTGGAATTCCAGTAACACGAGTAAAGAGTGAGAGTGATATTTCAATGATCATCGCGGGTCAAGAAGAGGGTCTGCGTTGTGTGGTTGTGGAAGTCCCAGATCGCGAGAGTAATGCCACCGAGTTCAAGAAGTTGTATCAGAGCGTTGCAAGCGCGGTGCGCATCGGAATCAACTTAGCCTGACTTTCTGCTAATTCATCAGCCGGATTAGATCCGGCGACGATTCCACAACCGGCAAAGATTCGAACTGTTGAGTCGCTCTCGTTAATTAATCCACATCGCAGCGCAATACCAATCTCACCATCACCACGAGCATCGATCCAGCCGACAGGTCCGGCATAGCGGCCACGTGACATGCCTTCGAGTCCATCGATAGCGAACTTCGCCTTCTTCGTCGGAGTTCCACATACTGCTGCAGAAGGATGAAGCGCACTGATCAGGGTGAAGATATCGGAATGTGATGCGCTCTCATTGACGACGCCAGTGACGTCGGTGGCGAGGTGCATGACGTTGGCAAGGTGGAGAACAAAGGGAGATTCCGGCACATTTGTTGAGGAGCAGTATGGCGCAAGGGCATCAGCCACTGATCGAACTGCGTACTCGTGCTCTTCTAGATCCTTTGAAGATTTTGCGAGTGATCCGGCGAGGGCTAGATCGGCTGATTCGTTTCCAGTCTTACGAATGGTGCCGGCAAGGACGCGAGAAGTAACAAGTGATTTGCTGAGGCGTACCAAGAGTTCTGGGGTTGCACCGATCAAATTTTCAATCAGGAAGACCCAGGTCGATGGGTATTGTTGCTCGAGCAATTGCAATAACCGCGCGGTATCAACGCTCTTATCGCTTCGCGCAATTAAGTCGCGTGCAAGTACAACCTTTTCATAATCTCCGACAGCGATTTGGCCGATCGCAGATTCAACCCGCTTCATCCATTCGGTATCAGAGAGCGCACCCTGCGAGTAAGTAAATGTTGGCTTATTCGATTCAGAGAGAAGTGAATCAATCTTTGGTTGTGGTCCATCGCCGATCCAGGTAATCCACGAATTGGTGCCTTTGCGTCCAACAATAATTTCTGGGATGACGAGTTCGGATTCATCGTTCTCATCGAAGGCGAAAGAGGCGAAGAGAATTGGCCCTGTGCCCGAACCATGAACATTATTTTGAATGGAGAGTTTTGATCGCTCGTGCGACCACCATTGCGAGGCTTGCGTGAATCGATCTACACCGCTGACCTTCTTCTGGGCATATCGTCCAAAGCCAATGAGTCCATCGCCACCACGAATCCAGGATGCACTGAGTGGCTGCGAGGTTGTGATCGCCGAGAGTTCAGGGCGTTCGCCAAGAATCTCGGTCGTGATGCGGGTGGACATATAGAGGAGTTAAGCGGTTTTACTCCGCTCTGACAAAACGCCAGAGAGTGGGCAGTGTGGTACTAGCAATGGCGATTTTGATGAGCTCACCGAGCAAGAATGGAGTGAGACCCTTTGAGATGGTCCATGACCAACTCTGTGCGGTGACGTGATGGAGCCAGATCAGGCCAAAGGTGAAGGTCGCGATATTTCCAATCAGCATGGCGAAGATTGCAGTGGTGATCTTCTGATCCCACTTGCGACCAGCGAGCGCACCCGTGATTGCAGAAGCAAAGAGCATGCCAACGAGATAGCCACCAGTAGCGCCAGAAATGACGTGATATCCATGGGATGCCTGCGCGAAGAAGGGGGCTCCAACTGCGCCAAGCGCTAAGTAAGCGCCAAATGTTGTTACACCGAGAGCGGCACCATAAGCGCTACCCAATAAAAGAGTCGCCAAAGTCTGGCCGGTTACTGGGACTGGTGAACCTGGAATCGGGACCGAGATCTGAGCCATCGCTGCCACAAAGAGCACGCCACCGATAACCAGGGTGACGTGAGATGTCAGGGTATTACGTGAGATCAGCGCTCGACGTAGCGTTGGAGTTGCGTGGTGAATGCTCATAAGTTGCTCCTCATACAAGTTGTGTGAAAAGCCTACTGGGACGAGAATATACGCGTGAGTAACGCAGCCGATCTCAATAAAGATCCCGATGAAGTCGCATCGATGTTTGATGGGGTTGCAAAGCGATATGACCTCCTCAATGATCTTTTAAGTCTTGGTCGCACTAAGGCATGGCGCAAAGTCGTTACCTCGATCATCGATCCTCGACCAGGAATGAAGATTCTCGATATTGCCGCCGGTACTGGATCATCTTCGAGGCCGCTTGCCGATAAGGGCGCATCAGTTACCTCACTCGATTTCTCTGAAGGCATGTTGGCCGCTGGCCGAAAGCGCCATCCAGATCTCACCTTCATGCAGGGCGATGCTCTCAAGTTGCCATTCCCAGATCAGAACTTTGATGTCACCACGATCTCCTTTGGTCTACGCAATACCCAGAAGACGCAAGCTGCGCTCGCCGAGGCTTTACGGGTCACCAAGGTCGGCGGCAAGATCGTGATCGCTGAATTTAGCCACCCAACCAACTCGCTCTTGCGCCTTATATACATGCGCTACCTGATGCGCGCCCTCCCAGTTATCGCCAAGAAGGTCGCCTCCAACCCAGAGGCCTATATCTATCTCGCCGAATCGATTCAGGCCTGGCCAAATCAGAAGAAGTTGGCTGCGATTATGGAGGAGGCCGGCTGGCACAAGGTCGCCTGGCAGGACCTCACCTTTGGGATAGTCGCCGTCCATATCGGCCACCGCTCGTAACCCTGATTTCATCCACCGCCCGCCCACTGTAAACCTGTATGTGGCCTGTGCCACAGTGACAATGGCGACCTAACCCATAGACTTTCGCTGTCATGAATCTCTACATCCCGATTCTTGTTATAGGCGCAGTTGGATTTGGGTTCGCCGCCTTCTCAGTCGCCATCGCCGCAATCACTGGGCCAAAACGGTACAACCGAGCGAAATCGGAAGCGTACGAATGTGGAATTGAGCCTTCACCACAAGCAGCTGGCGGCGGTCGCTTCCCAGTGAAGTACTTCCTTACTGCGATGCTCTTCATTGTCTTCGATATTGAAATCGTCTTCCTCTATCCATGGGCTGTCACCTTCGACAAGCTCGGATTATTTGGCCTCGTGGAGATGGTCATCTTTATTCTCACTGTCTTTGTTGCTTATGCCTATGTCTGGCGCCGTGGCGGATTGGAATGGGACTAACACATGGGTCTTGAAGAGAAGTTACCGTCGGGAATCGTTCTTACCTCGGTTGAGAAACTTGCGGGTTATATGCGCAAGAGTTCACTCTGGCCAGCAACCTTCGGATTAGCCTGCTGCGCCATTGAGATGATGGCAGCTGGTGCAGGTCGTTATGACTTGGCACGTTTTGGAATGGAAGTCTTCCGCGCATCCCCACGTCAAGCAGATTTAATGATCGTTGCAGGTCGCGTATCAAACAAGATGGCGCCAGTCCTTCGCCAGATTTACGATCAAATGGCTGCGCCAAAGTGGGTTATTGCGATGGGCGCATGTGCCTCATCAGGTGGAATGTTTAATAACTACGCGATCGTTCAAGGTGTTGACCACATTGTTCCAGTCGATATCTATCTCCCTGGTTGCCCACCACGTCCAGAGATGTTGATGGATGCGATCTTAAAGCTCCACGAAAATATTGGTGATGCCAAGCTTGGTGTTAACCGCGAACGCATTATCCGCGAGACTGAAGCTGCTGCGCTCGCTGCTAAGCCGACTCTTGAGATTAAAGGTTTGCTCGCATGAGTGAAGATAAAGGTTCATTCGGCGTCCATGGCACCGGTGATACATCGGGGTATAGCGGCTTGGTCCGCACCCAGGTATCGCCAGGATCATCAGAACGCCCATTTGGCGGGTACTTTGATGATGTTGCAGATGATCTAGAACGCGCCTTTCCAGCATTTAGCGAAGCTATCGAGAAGATCGTTGTCGATCGCGGCGAACTTACTCTTTATGTAAAGCGCACTCATCTCTTTGATACTGCGATGGCACTTCGTAATACCGAGACTCTTCGCTTTGAAATGTGCATGGGCGTAAATGGCGTGCATTATCCAGAAGAGAGCGGCCGCGAACTTCATGCGGTCTACGCACTTCTCTCATTGACTCATAACCGTCGCATTCGGTTAGAAGTTGCAGTGCCAGATAGTGATCCACATATTCCATCACTTGTTGAAGTCTGGGGTGGAATCAATTGGCACGAGCGCGAGAGTTACGACATGTTCGGAATTATCTTCGACGGCCACCCAGGACTTACACGCATCTTGATGCCAGATGATTGGCAAGGACACCCACAACGCAAGGATTATCCACTGGGTGGAATTCCGATTGAGTACAAAGGTGCGACGACACCACCGCCAAGTGAGAGAAGGTCATACCGATGACAATTCACTCAGATCCATATGCAGAGTCACGCGAGACGACTGAAGGTCGCGTCTACTCAGTCACAGGTGGCGATTGGGATTCGTTAGCAACTGAGATTGGTGCAACAAAAGAAGAGCGCGTTGTCGTCAACATGGGTCCACAACACCCATCAACTCACGGCGTACTTCGCATCATTCTCGAACTCGAAGGTGAGACCGTTACCGAAGTTCGTTGCGGTATCGGATATCTCCATACCGGCATTGAGAAGAACACGGAATATCGTTCGTGGACTCAGGGCGTCACCTTTGTAACTCGCATGGATTACCTGGCTCCGATCTTCAATGAGACTGCTTACTGCTTGTCAGTAGAGAAGCTCCTTGGAATCACCGACGATATTCCAGAGCGCGCAAGCGTGATCCGCGTCTTGATGATGGAGCTCAACCGCATCTCCTCTCACATGGTCGCCCTCGGTACTGGTGCGCTCGAACTTGGCGCTCTATCACCAATGATCTTCGCCTTCCGCGACCGCGAACTCGTCCTCGATCTCTTCGAGCAGATCTCAGGACTTCGCATGAATATGGCCTATATCCGCCCGGGTGGAGTCGCCCAAGATATTCCTGCTGGTTCGATCAAGAAGATTCGCGAGACCGTCGATCAACTTCGTATCAACTTTAAAGATAACGAGAAGCTCTTGGTTGGAAATACGATCTGGATGAAGCGCACCCAGAACATCGGGTACCTCGATCTTGCTGGCTGCACCACTCTTGGTATCACTGGTCCAGTACTTCGTTCAACTGGTCTACCTTGGGATCTTCGTAAGACCCAGCCATATTGCGGCTACGAAAATTATGAGTTCGATGTGATCACGACAGATTCTGCCGATGTCTACGGTCGCTTCTTGATCCGTATGAAAGAACTCGAGCAATCACTTCGCATTGTCGAACAAGCTTGCGACAAGTTAGAGAAGCTTGAAGGCCAACCAGTAATGGTTGCCGATAAGAAGATCGCATGGCCATCACAGCTCTCAGTGGGTGCCGATGGCATGGGTAACTCACTCGCACATATCCGCGAGATTATGGGTGAGTCGATGGAGTCACTTATCCATCACTTCAAACTCGTGACTGAAGGATTCCGCGTACCAGCTGGTCAGGCATATGTCGCAGTTGAATCACCACGTGGTGAGACTGGCGTGCACGTTGTCTCTGATGGCGGAACACGTCCATACCGCGTTCACTTCCGCGAACCATCGTTCAACAATCTTCAATCAACATCTGCAATGTGTGAAGGCAGCATGATCGCCGATGTCATCGGTGCAATTGCATCGATCGATCCAGTGATGGGCGGTGTAGATCGATAATGAGTTACTCATCAGACCAGATTGCAATCATGGATTCGATCATTGCGCGCTACCCACGCAAGCGGTCAGCGATTATGCCGTTGCTTCACTTTGTTCAATCCATCTCAGGGTATGTCACTCCTGAAGGCATCGAAGCGATCGCCGAGAAGTTAGAGCTCAGCACCGCTGAAGTTACCGCCGTTTCTACCTTCTATACCCAGTACAAATCAGAGCCGGTAGGCGAGTACCACGTAGGTATCTGCACTAATACCCTCTGTGCCATCATGGGTGGAGATGCAATCTTTGATGCAGTCAGCGTTCACCTTGGAATCGCAAATGATGAGACCACAAAAGATGGCAAGGTCTCACTCGAACGCATTGAGTGCAACGCTGCTTGCGACTATGCACCAGTGGTCATGGTCAACTGGGAGTTCTTCGATAACCAGACTGTTCAGAGTGTGAAGGATCTCGTTGATGGTGCGCGCACCGGAAACCCACCTGCACCAACTCGTGGACCTAAAACTTTGCGCACCTGGAAAGAGAACTCAGCAGTTCTTGCTGGACTCTCTGATGGACTTTCAGGTGAAGGACCAGCTGCTGGCACACCATCACTTCTTGGTTTGAAGCTATCGAAAGAGGGCAAATGAGCAAGATCTCACCCGTTCTCTCAGCGCACTGGGATGAAGCAGATTCATTTACTTTTGATGGTTATAAGCGCCACGGTGGTTATAACGCTGCGATCAAAGCTCTTGAAATGGAACCTGATGCAGTAATCGCGCAGATTAAGGATTCTGGTCTTCGTGGTCGTGGCGGTGCAGGATTCCCAACTGGTATGAAGTGGAGCTTCATTCCTCAGGGCGATGGCAAAGAGCATTACCTCGTTGTGAACGCGGATGAATCAGAGCCTGGCACTTGTAAAGATATGCCGCTGCTGATGGCGAACCCACACGTACTTATCGAGGGCATGATCATCGCTTCCTATGCGATCCGTGCGAACTACGCTTTTATTTATATTCGTGGTGAAGTTGTCCACGTTGTACGTCGCGTTCAGCAAGCAATTGCTGATGCCTACAAAGCGGGAATGCTTGGAAAGAATATTGGCGGCAAGGGGTACGACCTCGAGCTCGTCCTCCACATCGGCGCTGGTGCGTACATTTGCGGTGAAGAGACCGCGCTCTTAGATTCACTTGAAGGCTTCCGCGGACAACCTCGCTTGCGTCCACCATTCCCAGCTATTGCCGGCCTCTATGCCCGCCCAACAGTGGTAAATAACGTGGAATCGATCGCTAGCGTCCCTGCGATTATCGATCGTGGAAATGAATGGTTCCAATCAATGGGTACCGAGAAGAGCAAGGGCTTCACGCTCTACTCACTATCGGGCCATGTCACCAACCCTGGTCAGATTGAAGCGCCACTTGGAATCACTCTTCGCGAACTTCTCGAACTCGCTGGAGGAGTCCGCGCCGGACACACGCTTAAGTTCTGGACACCTGGTGGTTCATCAACTCCGCTCTTCACCGCCGAACACCTCGATGTTCCACTTGATTACGAAGGTGTAGCAGCTGCCGGATCGATGCTCGGAACCAAGGCGCTACAAATCTTTGATGAGACAACATGTGTTGTCCGTGCAGTACTTCGTTGGACCGAGTTCTACAAGCACGAGTCCTGCGGAAAGTGCACACCATGTCGCGAAGGCACATGGTGGTTGGTACAGATGATCCGCGATCTCGAAGCAGGCAAGGGCACACCAGCAGATCTCGATAAGTTAATTGATATCACCAACAACATTGCTGGTCGTTCATTCTGTGCACTTGCAGATGGCGCCGCGAGCCCAATCATCTCTTCGATCAAATACTTCCGTGCTGAATATGAAGCACACCTCACCAATGGTGGTTGCCCATTTGATCCAGCGAAGTCAACTCTCTTCGCGACGGTAGGTCAGGCATGAGTACTGAAATCACGACTGATGTCGAGATGATCACCGTTGTTATCGATGGATTTGATGTCACAGTTCCTAAAGGAACTCTCGTTATCCGCGCCGCCGAAAAACTTGGTATCCAGATTCCGCGTTTCTGCGACCACCCGCTCCTCTCACCAGCTGGTGCCTGCCGTCAGTGCTTAGTCGATATTGAGATCAACGGCCGAGCATTTCCAAAGCCGCAAGCTTCATGCACTATCCCGGTTGAAAATGGGATGATCGTTAAGACCCAACTCACTTCGGAAGTTGCAGATAAGGCCCAAAAGGGCATTATGGAGCTCCTTCTTATTAACCACCCGCTCGACTGCCCAGTCTGCGATAAGGGCGGCGAGTGCCCACTTCAGAACCAGGCGATGAGCAATGGTCGTGAGGCTTCACGGTATGAAGGTGTAAAGCGCACATATGAGAAGCCTGTTGCGATCTCATCACAAGTTCTTTTAGATCGCGAACGCTGCGTTCTCTGCGCACGTTGCACACGTTTTAGTGAAGAGATCGCTGGTGATCCATTCATTACCTTGAATGAGCGCGGCGCACTACAACAAGTAGGAATCTACGAGAAGGATCCATTCCTTTCGTACTTCTCTGGCAACACTGTTCAGATTTGTCCAGTAGGTGCGCTTACCGGTGCTTCCTATCGATTCCGTTCACGTCCATTCGATCTCGTCTCAACTCCATCAGCATGCGAACACTGTGCATCAGGTTGCGCGATGCGTACCGATGTCCGTCGCGGCAAGACACTTCGTCGCCTCGCCGGTGAAGATGCAGATGTCAACGAAGAGTGGAACTGCGACAAGGGTCGCTGGGCTTTCAAGTACATCAGCAGCAAAGAGCGCGTCACATCTCCAATGGTTCGCGGCGAAGATGGCGAACTCCACGAAGCCTCATGGCCAGAAGCACTCTCTCGCGCAGCTGCCGGGTTAAAGGGAAAGCGTGCCGGTGTCTTAGTCGGAGGCCGCAGCACCATTGAAGATGCTTATGCGTATCAAAAGTTTGCTCGCGTAGCGCTCGGAACTAACGATGTAGATTTTCGCGCTCGCCTTCACTCCGATGAAGAAGCCGCGTTCCTCGGAACAATCGCCGGCAAGATCACTGCAACCTATCGCGATCTTGATAAGGCCGATCACGTTGTACTCGTTGATTTTGAACCAGAAGATGAATCACCAATCGTCTTCCTTCGTCTTTACAAGCAAGTTCGTAAACGCGGTTTAAAGATCACAACTGTCTCACCAGTGTCAAGCCGTGGGAGCGAAAAGCTAGGAGCCACAATGGTTTCAAGCGTTGCCAACGTCGCAGGCCTCACAGAGAAGTCAGTGATCTTGGTAGGCGAGCGCGCTGCAGAAGTTATTGGCCAGTTCACCGCAGTGACAAAGCTTGCTGCTTCAACTGGCGCAAAGCTGTCTTGGATTCCACGTCGCGCCGGTGAAGTCGGTGCACTCGCAGCAGGTGCGATTGGCAACCTCTTGCCGGGCGGACGCCCAGTCAGTGATGCCGCAGCCCGTGTTGATATTCAGAGTGCCTGGGGAGTCGATTCACTTCCATCAAAGCCAGGTAAAGCGACTTGGGAGATCTTGGAAGCAGCAACAGATGGTCGCCTCAATGCGATCGTTGTTGGTGGAGTAGATCCACTTGATATCTCTTCAGAGGCGCTCGGACAACTTCTCGATACTCAGACCTTTGTTCTCTCACTTGAAATTGCCCATTCAGCGATTACTGCGATCGCAGATGTTGTTCTGCCAGTTGCAGCGACTGCTGAGAAGAACGGAACCTTCCTTAACTGGGAGGGCCGCCCACGTGCATTTGAGAAGGCGCTCACCGATTCACTGACTCGCAGCGATACTCGCATCCTGTCAGCACTCGCTGATGAGATGGGAACTCCAATCAATTTGCCGTCCGCAAAGGCTGTTGCGAAAGAGATTCAAGTGATTGGGCCATGGGATGGTGCCCGAGTTGCAGCTCCAGATGTAGCACTCGCCCAATCTTCAACACCAGATGCAGATCACGCAATCTTGCATTCATGGCGCCAACTTCTCGATCTCGGCACCTTGCAAACCGGCGAAGAGAATTTGGCCGGAACGTCACGTCCCGCACATGTCGTTATCTCATCAGCTCGCGCAGCTCGCCTCGGAGTATCAAACAGCGAACTCGTAACAGTCTCGACTGCTCGCGGTGCAATTACCGTCCCAGCTCAGATTGGTTCGATCGAGGAGAGCGCTATCTGGCTTCCTCGCAATAGTGATGGTTCACAGTGCATCGCCACACTCGGCGCTGCAAGCGGCATAGTCGTAAAGGTGGCGAAGGCATGAACGCTGCAACGCTGATTGGTAACGATCCTGGCTGGCTTATCGCCGTTAAAGGTCTGATCGTCTTTGTTCTCTGTGTCCTGCTTACATTGATGTCAGTGTGGGGCGAACGCCGCATCGTTGCCCGCATGCAGATGCGCCTTGGACCAAACCGCGTCGGTCCATTTGGTCTACTTCAATCCCTCGCTGATGGTGTGAAGCTCGCTCTTAAGGAAGATCTGATTCCGAAGGCTGCTGATCGAATCGTCTTCGTGATCGCTCCTGTTATAAGTGCAACAACATGTTTTATGGCCTTCGCTGTTATGCCACTGACTGGGAAGGTCAGCCTCTTCGGTCATCAGACTGTTATGCAGTTAACCGATCTTCCGGTTGGAGTGCTTTACGTACTCGCGATCGCATCAGTTGGCGTTTATGGAATTGTTCTCGCAGGTTGGTCTTCCGGTTCGACCTATCCGCTTCTTGGCGGACTACGTTCGAGCGCACAAGTGATCTCTTATGAAGTTGCAATGGGACTCTCACTCGTTGCGGTCTTCATCTACTCAGGTTCGATGTCGACTGCCGACATCGTCGCTGCCCAACATAAGTGGTGGTTCGCTGTTGTGCTCTTCCCGTCTTTTGTTATCTATTCAATCTCAATGGTCGGCGAGACAAACCGCGCACCATTTGACCTTGCCGAAGCCGAAGGTGAACTCGTTGGTGGTTTCCATACCGAATACTCATCACTGAAGTTCGCACTCTTCTTCTTGGCGGAATACGTCAACATCGTTGCGGTCTCATCACTTGCTACAACACTCTTCCTCGGTGGCTACCACGCACTTCCAGGACTTGGTTTCACCGAGAACTGGCTAGGCGGATGGTTCTGTATGGTCTGGTTCTTCGCAAAGGTCATCGCCTTCTTCTATCTCTTCGTCTGGCTACGCGGAACCTTGCCACGTATGCGTTATGACCAATTCATGAAGTTTGGTTGGAAGGTCTTAATTCCATCATCACTCCTCTGGATCTTGGTCGTTGCCACACTTCGCGTCATGTCAGCTCGTGGCGCACCTCGTGCACTCATCGCTGCCTTTACCTTTGGCGTGGTCTTACTGATCATGGCTGCGACCTCGCTCTACGAAAAGGCGAACCGCGCAATCAACGTTGAATCACTTCCAGATAGCAGCGTTGAACCATCATTCCCAGTCCCGCATGTTTCAGGTATCAATCGAGTGGAGAGCAACAATGGATGAATTGACTCCTCGCGATAGCGAGTTTGGACTCGAGAAGGCAGCCTCAGAGAGTGCGCCGATCTTGGACCAATCCGCTGGATCATTCTTCAAGCAACTCCTTGGTTTCTGGGTTACCTTCGTCGCGCAATTCCGCAAGGTAAACACTGTCCAATATCCTGAAGAGAAAGAGCCAACGGCTGAACGCTTCCATGGTCGCCATCAACTCAATCGCCACCCAGATGGCCTCGAGAAGTGCATTGGCTGCGAACTCTGTGCCTGGGCATGTCCTGCAGATGCGATCTATGTTGAAGGTGGGGATAACACTCCAGATGCGCAGTACTCACCAGGTGAGCGCTACGGCAAGGTCTATCAAATCAATT